>CBDUCE010000066.1:0-13952 GCA_965365575.1 uncultured Gammaproteobacteria bacterium | reverse complement strand
GGGCGCTTCGTTGCGGCCGCAATGGCGACGGGGTCGGACGAGACCGGTGCCGTGCTCTCGGCCATCGGTGTCGGGGCGCGACATCATGTCGGGCGTGAGCAGTGGGACCGGTTTGCGTTGACCGGTACGAGCCACCTGATGGCGATCTCCGGACTGCACGTCGGCCTGGCCGCAACGGCCGCCTGGTTTCTCGTCATGGCCGTTTGTGCGGTCCTGCGTCTCGGCGGCAACCATCTGAAGATCGCCTGGCTTGGGTCGCTCATGGTGGCTGGCGGTTACGCCTGCCTGTCGGGTTTTGCCGTACCGTCGCGGCGCGCAACCCTGATGCTGATGTTGCTCGTGGTGGCATTTCTGCGGTCTCGCGAGCCGCGACCGTTTGCGATTCTCGCGGCTGCCTGTCTGCTGGTAACCGTACTCGACCCGCTGGCAACGCTCGCTCCAGGCTTCCAGTTGTCATTTGCGGCCGTTCTGCTGTTGCTCTGGTTCGCACGGCGTCACGCCATGGTCACGGCCCGGTCCGGGATCGCGCGCCTGTCAAACGGGGTTATGCAGCTCGCTCGGGTCCAGGTATTCCTGTTGTTCGGCCTGCTGCCCCTGACCGTGTCGAATTTCGGTCGCATATCGTTTGTCACGCCCGTGGTCAACTTCGTTGCAGTGCCGCTGTTCAGCGTTGTTACAGTGCCGTTTGCGCTTGCGGGCCTGGCACTGGACGGCCCGCTGGCGATCGCTGGCAATGTCGCTTTGCGCGTTGCGGCTGCGAGTATCGAACTGCTGCAATGGCTTATCGATCGTGCGTTGTCGATCCCCGGCGGCGCCGTGACGACGGCGACGATCGGCACGGTTGCCGGCGCTTGCCTGGTGTCGGTTCTTGCCTGGACCGTGTTGCCGCGCGGCTGGCCGGGCCGTCACGTCGCCTTGCTCGCGACGCTGGCGCTGGTTTCAGACCGCGTCGACGGTCCGCCGGAGGACTGCTTCGACGTGCGCATGCTCGATGTGGGGCAGGGACTCGCAGTCCTTATACGCACACGGCAACGAACCCTGTTGTACGACACGGGCGCCCTGTACCCGGGCGGCACTGACATGGCGACCCGCGTGGTGTTGCCGTACCTCTCGGCCCAGCGAATTACGCGCCTCGACCGGCTCGTTGTGTCTCATTCGGACATCGATCATTCGGGCGGTACCGCTCGCGTACTGGGCGCTATGGACGTATCGGAGGTGCTGGCCGGCGAACCGGATGCGTTGGCCGGCAGCAGTGCAGTGGCGTGCCGGCGCGGCCAGGCGTGGCGCTGGGACGGCGTCGCGTTTCGCGTACTGCATCCGCCAGTGGACGGCCGCTACGCCGACAACGACGCGTCCTGCGTCATCCTCGTCGAAGCGGGAGATGCGCGCCTGCTGCTGACAGGGGATATCGAATCGGGCGTTGAGCGTGTACTCGCTCCGGGCGCCGTAGATGTCGTCGTCGTGCCGCATCACGGCAGCAATACCTCGTCGAGTGCAGCGTTCGTCGAGTCCGTGTCTGCGCGCACGGCACTCGTATCGGCCGGTTACCGGAACCGCTGGGGACTGCCGCGGGCCGACGTCTTGCAGCGCTGGCGGGACGCCGGTGCAGCCGTGCTGGTGACGGCGTTCGACGGTGCGATTGGAGCCCGGCTTTGCGATCGGGCGGGAATCGTGCAACTGTCTCGCAATCGGCAGCACAGCCGCAGGATCTGGCATGAACCGCCGGGTCACTGAGCAGGGAGAATTTTCGATCCTGGCGCTGTATATTTCATTTTTGCTCCGAGTCCGGCTGTATGGTTGAAATCGTCAAATCCGGTGGCTGGCTGATGGCGCCGATTATTCTTTGCGCCATCATCGCCATGGGCATCATCCTGGAGCGTTTCTGGACGCTGCAGCAGAAGCGCGTGATCCCGGAAGACCTGACCAGCAAGGTCTGGGGCTGGGTCAAGAAAGACCAGCTTGATCAGAAGCAGATCCAGAGTCTTCACCAGGGCTCGCCACTCGGGCAGATACTCGCAGCCGGGCTTATTAATCGTGACCGGGAGCGCGCGGTCATGAAGGACAGCATCGAGGATACCGGGCGCCATGTCGTGCATGAGCTGGAGCGCTACCTCGAGACGCTCGGCACCGTCGCGGCGATCACCCCGCTGCTGGGACTGCTGGGCACGGTGATCGGCATGGTCAAGGTCTTTACGGCGATTACCACGCACGGCGTCGGCAATCCGACGGTGCTGGCCGGCGGTATCGCCGAGGCGCTGATCACGACGGCCGCCGGCCTGACCGTTGCGATCCCGGCCCTGATCGGCTATCGCTACTACCGCAGCCGTGTCGACACGCTGGTCGTCAATATGGAGAAGGAGGCCATCAAGCTGGTCGAAGCGCTGCACCGGCGGCAGCAGAAGGACGGCGAATGAAGCTCAGTGTGCGGCCGAAGACCCAGCCCGAGGTCAACCTGACTTCGCTGATCGACGTCGTATTGCTGCTGCTGATCTTCTTCATGGTGTCCACGAGTTTCGTAAAGCAGTCGCAGATCCAGTTGCGTCTGCCCGAGGCCGACAGCCCGGCCATCGTCGAGGAGGTGCCGGAACAGATCGACATCATGATCACCGAGGCAGGAACCTACTTCGTCAACGGACGTGAACTGATCAACACCCGGGCCGAGACGATCCGCAACGCGCTGCAGAAGATATCCGGCGGCAACAACCAGTTGCCGCTCACGATCAGCGCGGACGCCAATGCCAGGCATCAGGATGTCGTTACGGCCATGGATGTCGCCGGCCGCCTCGGGTTTACGCAGATCAACATCGCTACCGTCAATGACACGGCCGACGATTAGTCGGGAGACAACGCATCGCCGCCAGCACGCCAACTGACCGCGACACAGCCGTTATATACAGGCGCCTGTGGCGTTACGTTCTGCCGCACAAGGGTATCGGTATCATCGCCATTATCGGCATGGCCGCGACCGCGTTGATCGAGGCCGGTCTCGTGTACCTTCTGGAGCCGCTGATGGACGAGGCGCTGGTGGCGAAGAACCTCGATACCGCCAGGTGGCTGCCGATCGTGTTCATTGCGATATTTATCGCCCGGGGCATCACCGGCTTCGCCACGGAGGCGTCCCTTGGCTGGATCGGCCGCAGTGTCATCAGTTCATTGCGCCGGGAGGTCTTCAACAAGTTTCTCACTCTGCCGGCGCGGTTTTTCGATGAACGCACCGCCGGGCCGCTGATGTCGCGGATGACCTATAACGTCGAGATGGTCGCGGAATCCGTAACCAGTGTCGTTACGATCGCCATTCGCGACGTATTGACGGTCATCGCGGCCTTCGGCGTGATGCTGATCCAGAGCCCCCGCCTGACCGTGTTCGTCGTCATTCTGTTTCCCGTTATTGCCGTTATCATCAGGGTGCTCGGCATCGCGTTCCGACGCTACAGCAATCGCATCCAGGACTCGGTGGGTGAAGTCACTCAGGTTACGGAGGAGATCGTACGCGGCAACTGGGTGGTAAAGATGTTCGGCGGCTACCAGTACGAGCGCGATCGGCTGGCCGAAGTCGACGAGAAGAACCGCAAGCAAAATCTCAAGCTGATTCGCGTGAGGTCGATGGGCGTCGCCGTCACGCAGACGATCTTCGGGTTCGCCGTTGCGCTTGTCATCTACATGGCCAGCCGCGAATCGCTCGAGGGCAACCTGACGGCCGGCCAGTTCATCTCGTTCTTCAGTGCGATGATGTTGATGTTGCAGCCGGTCCGCCGTATCACCAACGTCAATGCCACGCTGCAGCGTGGTGTCGCGGGCGCGCACAGTCTCTTCATGATTATGGACGAACCTGACGAGGTCGATACGGGTTCCATAGAGAACGACGACGTGCGCGGTGACATCGAATTCCGCAACGTCAGTTTCCGTTACGGTGAGGATGACGGCCAGGTGTTGCACGACATTTCCGTTTCGGTAGGTGCGGGGCAGACTCTCGCCATCGTCGGCCATTCGGGCAGTGGCAAATCCACGCTCGTGGGCTTGCTGCCGCGATTCTACGAAGTGAGCGACGGCGACATACTGCTGGACGGCGTCTCGATACGGGATTACAAACTCGCCAACCTGCGTGACAATATCAGCCTGGTCAGCCAGGACGTCGTGCTGTTCAACGACACGATCGCGAATAACCTCGCCTATGGGGAATTGCGCGTTCATTCCCGCGAAGAAATGCTGAGGGCGGCCGAGGCGGCTCACGTGCTGGACTTCGCGAATGAAATGCCAAAGGGGCTGGATACCCGGGTTGGTGATCGGGGCGCGTTGCTCTCCGGCGGCCAGAAGCAGCGTATTGCCATCGGCAGGGCCTTGCTGAAGGATGCGCCGGTACTGATCCTGGACGAGGCGACCTCGGCGCTGGATTCCAAGTCGGAACGGCACATCCAGGAAGGCCTCGCGGAGCTCATGAAAGACCGCACGACCCTCGTCATTGCGCACCGGCTATCGACGGTCGAAAACGCGGACCGCATCATCGTCCTCGATTCGGGCAGGATCGTCGAATCGGGGACACATGCGGAATTACTCGCCGCCAACGGCCATTATGCGGCGCTGCACCGGATGCAGTTCAGCGAGCAATGATCCTGCTGCAATGAAAGATGCCGCGCACAGCTGGATCCATCGTGCCTGGTACGACGGCCACGGCTGGTACCGCTTATTGCTGCCGCTTTCGGGCGTCTACTGGTTGCTGTCGGCCTTGCGGCGGACTTTTTATCGTGCCGGGCTGTTGCGCACCCGCCGCGCGAAGGTCCCCGTCATCGTTATCGGGAATATCACCGCGGGCGGCACGGGCAAGACGCCCGTAACCGTGTGGCTGGCCACTTCGCTGGCGAAGCGTGGTTTTTCGCCGGGTATCGTGAGCCGGGGTTACGGCGGCAGCAAGTCGGGCATGTCGATGCGGGTCGATGCCCGCAGCGATCCGGCCGTGGTGGGCGACGAACCGGTTCTTATCGCGATGCGTACCGGCCACCCGGTGGTCGTGGATGCCGATCGGGGACGCGGCGCAGCCATGCTCGTGCAGGACGGCGCCGACCTGGTCATCGCGGATGACGGCCTGCAGCACTATGCGTTGGCACGGGATTACGAGATTTGTATCGTCGACGGTGCCAGGGGTCTCGGCAATGGTGCATTGCTGCCTGCCGGGCCGCTGCGTGAGCCGGTCAGTCGCATCGGGGAGGTGGACCAGGTGCTGATCAACGGCCGCCTGCGCAAACCAGAGGAAGCGATGCCGACCGGGCTGCAGAATGCGATCGAATTCCGGCTCGCCGCAAGGGAAGTCCGCAGGCTCAATGGCTCACTGAGCCGCCCGATCGAAGGTTTTGCCGGGACGACCGTGCACGCCGTGGCCGCGATAGGCAACCCCGGCCGTTTTTTCGACATGCTGCGCGGACAGGGCATCCAGGTCATCGAGCATGCACATGCCGATCATGCGCGTTTGCATCCCGGCGAACTCGACTTCGCGGATAACTTCGATATCCTGATGACGGAGAAGGACGCCGTGAAGTTCCCGCGCAAGGTATCCGACCGTTTCTGGTACGTGCCCGTGGATGTCGAGATCGATGCCGTCATCGCTGCGCCTTGGCTGGAGCAGATTGAATCGCGCATGCGCGATGAGCAACCACACAATGACTGATTTCGTCGTCGTTATTCCTGCGCGCTATGCGTCCACGCGTTTGCCCGGCAAGCCTTTGCGCGAGATCAATGGCAAACCCATGATCGAGCACGTGTACCGGCGCGGCCGCGAAAGTGGCGCAAGAGACGTCGTGATCGCGACCGACGACGAACGTATCGGCGAGGCTGCCGAAAACTTCGGGGCCACCGTGTGCATGACGCGCGACCAGCATCGCTCCGGCACGGAGCGCATCGCCGAAGTGGCCGACCTGATGGACTGGCACGACGAGACCATTGTGATCAACCTGCAGGGCGACGAACCCGCAATGCCTCCGCAGCTGATCGATCAGTGTGCGGCGCTGCTGGACGAATCGTCGGCCGATATCGCCACACTGGCGTCGCCGATACGGTCGGACGAAGATTTCGGTAACCCGAATGTCGTCAAGGTCGTACTCGACGACAATGGTTTCGCGATCTACTTCAGCCGTGCGACGATCCCCTATCCGCGGGATGCGGCGAGGCTCGCGGACGCAAGAGCGGCGGCGCTGCATCATCACGGCATATACGCTTACCGTTGTGGCGTATTGCGCAGGCTGGTGGCGTCGGAGCCGTCGGCCCTGGAGCTCGCAGAGCACCTCGAACAATTGCGCGCGCTATCGCTCGGCATGACGATCCGCGTCGGCATTCCCGCCGTGCGCCCGGGGTCCGGCGTCGACACGGAAGACGATCTCGCTGCGGCGGCGCTCGAACTGGCGGTTCGCTCTTGAAGGGCTTCAGCCAGGCCTGCCGCGAGATCTACTATGGGCTGTCGCCACGGGCACTGCGCGCACAGTACCTGTTCCTCGTGTTCGACCTGCTGGTGATCAGCTATTTCGTTATCACGACGTTTCTGGAACCCTACGACTGGATCGTTACGGTCGATATCATCATCGGCGTAATCCTCGTCATCGATTTTCTGTGCAGGCTGGCGGCGCAGAGGGACCGCGGCGCGTTCCTCGTCAAGCCCATGACCGTTGTCGATTTCATCGTAATCGTTTCGCTGTTCGTGCCCGCACTGATCGGCAACTTCGCGTTCCTGCGCCTCGTCCGGTCGCTGCGCCTGTTGCGTTCATACGTCGTTGCGCGCGAACTCCGCAGGCATTCCCGTTTCTTCGCGAAGAACGAGGAAGTGATCTTCAGCGCGCTGAACCTGCTGGTCTTCATTTTCCTCGTGACGGCAATCGTCTACGAGTTACAGGTGCCGGTCAACGACTCGATCAATAACTACGTCGACGCACTGTATTTCACGATTACTACGCTGACGACGACAGGATTCGGCGACGTCATACTGGTGGGAAGCACCGGGAGGCTGCTGGCCGTGGTCATCATGATCGTCGGCGTTGCGCTGTTCCTGAGGCTGGTGCAGACAATCTTCCGGCCAAGCAAGGTGAAGTACGAATGCCCGGATTGCGGGCTGTCGCGCCACGAACTGGACGCCATCCACTGCAAGCACTGCGGCCGACAGTTGCGGATCCGCACCGAGGGATTGCCCGGGTAGGGACCAGGGGTTCCGATTGATCGCCCGTTCTGTCTAGGTGTTGTCCAGAAAAAATCCCGACACTATACTGTGCGTGGCCTGGCGCGCGTGCGCGCACGGGCCGAATCAGGCACAGCAGGAGAAGGCCATGTCCGAAAAGTCCGATGATTCCCGGCTGTACGGCATCGGTGCCGTCGCCCGGCTGACGGGTCTTACAGATCACACGATTCGTGTCTGGGAGCGTCGTTACGCTGCGGTCGTGGCCGACAGGGCGCCGAATGGCCGTCGCCAGTACACCGAGGCGCACGTGCAGAAGCTCGGGCTGCTCAAGGTACTTACAGACCATGGTGTCTCGATCAGCGGCGTCGCCGCCGATTCGATCGATGAACTCCGGCAGCGTGTCGACAGCCTGCGCGATCTCGCAGCCGGCACCGGGGCCGCTACCCTGCGTGCCGCCGTGCTCGGCGATTTCCTGCCGCGCCAGTTGCTCGAGCACGAGGGCGGCACGGCGCCGCTCGAGATCTGCATTGCGGACAGCAGTCGCGAGCGATTCTCCGCGGACCTGCGCCAACAGACGGTCGACGTCGTGGTGCTCGAAAGGCCCGTGCTCGACGCGGAAACACTGGCCGAGATGCAGCGGCACCTTGCAGACAGCGGTAGCGCGCAGGGTGTTGTCGTCTACTCGTTCGGGCGTACCCGGGATATCGAAGCGGCGGCAAAGAAGGGCATTGTCGTGCTGCGTGCGCCGGTCGGCTGTGACGAACTGTGCGACGCGGCAGCGCGTTCGGCGAAACCGGGGAAGAGGTTGCCACCCGACTCACGTGCGCCTGACGAGTCACCGACCGCCTGGGAATTTGCGGGGCCGGTTACTCCACGGCGTTTCAGCCCGCAACAACTGGCGAACCTGACGTCCGTGCGGAACGACATCGAATGCGAGTGCCCGAAGCATCTCGCGCAATTGGTATCGGATCTCAGCGCATTCGAGATCTACAGCGATCGGTGCGCAAACCGGGATGATGAGGATGCCGCGCTGCACCGTTACCTGCACCGAACGACTGCCGAGGCGCGCGCGCTCGTTGAAACCGCCCTCAAGAAAGTCGCCGAGGCTGAAGGGCTCAGCTACTGACCCTGCGCGCGATACAACCTGATACATTTTTGTCTATTAAAAACCTCGACAAAACATTGACATCTTTGCCATTTTAGCTATTCTTCTCTCATGGCAGCACGCAAGTGCAGCCGAGGAGACAGTCTTCACCTCCCCCGAACCCACTGTCTCTGATTGTTCTGGCCGGCGCTTGCGCCGGCCATTTTTTAACCGCAGGAGGAATGGGCATGAGCAAAGAGCGAAACCAGGACACCCGGCCGCCGAGACTGACCCGGCGCCTTTTCGTAAAGACAGCCGGCGCCGTTACCGCGTTCGGAGCGACGAGCCTCAACAGCCTGCAGGCCCGGGCCGACGATCTGCCGCGGGTCAGCGAAGACGACGCCATGGCCAAGGCACTCAACTATAAGCACGACGCGCAGACGGTCGATGCTGCCATGCGTGCTTCGGACCACTACTGCTACAACTGTGCGCTCTTTGCCGGCGCTGAAGATGACGCGTGGGCCGGATGCAGCATCTTTCCCGGCAAAGCGGTCGCAGGGCGCGGCTGGTGCAGCGCCTGGGCTCCGAAGCAGTAGTCTCAGAGGAGCAATTCAATGCTGATTTTTATCGTCGCTGTTTCCATCATAGCTGTTATGGTCTTCGTCGAATGGCAGTACTCCGTCATGCGTCAGCGCCTACGGGTGCGAAAAGAGGCTCGCGCGGAATCGCGCTCGACGCGGCGCACACGGCGCCACTGAGTCTCCGGCATGTCCGGCGCGGCGTTTCAAGAGGCGAGCCGTAGTGCTGCCTTCCGGGCTCTGCGGCACTTTCTGCCGCGAGCCGGTGCGGAGTATGCTGCGCGACGCAATTTTGATTACGGACCCGACATGCGGGGCAATGTGTCGGGCTTGTCCGCCTACATTCGCCACCGCCTGATTCTCGAAGGCGAAGTACTCGACGCGACCCTGCAGCGTCACACGCCGGAGGCGGCCTCCAAGTTTATTGAAGAGATCTTCTGGCGCGCCTATTTCAAGGGCTGGCTGGAGCAACACCCAACCGTCTGGTTCGACTATCGCCACGTCGTTCAGGCGCTGGTCGAGTCGCTGGAAACGAATTCCGATCTGGGAGCACGCTACGAGACGGCGCTGAGAGCCGAGACCGGCATCGATTGTTTCGATACCTGGGTCAACGAGCTGAAGTCGTCAGGCTACCTCCACAATCATGCGCGAATGTGGTTCGCGAGCATCTGGGTCTACACCCTTCAGCTCCCGTGGCAACTGGGTGCGGACTTCTTTTACCGCCACCTCGTTGACGGCGATCCGGCGAGTAACACTCTGAGCTGGCGCTGGGTCTGCGGACTGCATACCAAAGGTAAGACGTATCTCGCTCGCGTCTCCAATATCGACAGCTACACGGCTGGCCGTTTCAATCCACACGGGCTTCTCGCCCATGAGGCGAAGCCGCTCAGGGAGTCGCAGATACACGCGACCAGGCCCCTCACGCCGGCGCACGCTGTACCCCCCGGCTCGCGATTCGGACTCCTGGTAACGGAAGAAGACTGTTCGCCGGAGTCGCTACCCCTGCGAGGCGCCCCTGTTGCGCTTGTGGGAGCTATTGCGACCAATACCCGGTCTCCATTGCCGGTCGGACAGGGGGTCCGTGAATTTGCGGCAGGCGCCGTTGCAGACGGCGTAGGGCGCGCGGCCCGTCATTTCGGTCTCCCTGCCCGGAGCGCCCAGAGCACCCAGAGCGACAGCTGGGACGATGCCCTGGTGGCCTGGGCCCGAGCCAGCGATCTCGACACCGTCGTGACGGCGTACGCGCCGGTCGGGCCGGTGGCAGAACGGCTTGCAGACGTCCGGCAAGCGCTGGCGAACCACCGCATCGAACTGGTACAGGTTAGACGGGCATACGACACGTTCACGTGGCCGCATGCAACGAAAGGCTACTTCAAATTAAAATCGAGGATTCCCGAAGTGCTCGCGCGGCTCGGGATTGCGGGGCAAACGCCCGGCGCTCGGCACGCCTCGAACTGATCGCCGCGCACCCCGCTGATACGACTTGTTACAGTAAATTGATGGATGCACGGGCACGCCGGGGGCATCATGGCTACCTACACTCGTTGGAGCTTCAGATGCGCACACTGCTCGGAATACTTACGCTGGTTGCGGCGACCGCCGCGTTCTCATACGAAGGCTCATTGCTTGACCAGGATTTCAGGCGGCTGGCGACGGATGAAGTCGTGAACCTCGGCGACGCTTATGCCGGCAAGGTCATACTCGTCGTGAATACGGCCTCGAAGTGCGGCAACACTCCGCAATACGAGGGGCTGGAGAAGTTGTATGAGGAATACCAGGACGAGGGTCTGGTCGTGCTCGGGTTTCCGTCTAACGACTTCTTCGGTCAGGAACCCGGCACCGAAGAGGAGATCCAGGAATTCTGCCGTCTGACGTATGGCATCCGGTTTCCGATGTTCGAGAAGGTCACGGTGAAGGAGGGCGATGCGCATCCCTTTTTCGCTGAGCTGGCAGCGGCCGCAGGCACTTACCCGACCTGGAATTTCCACAAGTACCTGATCGGCAGGGACGGCCGGCTCATCGCCGAGTTCAGTCCGCGGACACAGCCTGACGACGACAAGCTGGTTTCGAGCATCAGGGGCGCGCTCGCTCCCTAGGTTCAGGGACGATGCCGGAAGGGCCTGAGATTCGACGCGCCGCGGATCGCGTGGCGCGCGTGCTGGTCGACCAGGTGGTCGAAGACGCGCAGCTGCACCTGCCCGATCTCGAGCGCCTGGGCGGGCGCCTGGCCGGCCGCACCGTCACCGCAGTGGATACGCGCGGCAAGGCGATGCTGACGCATTTCGACAATGGCCTGACGCTGTACAGCCACAATCAGCTGTATGGCCGCTGGTACACGGTGAAGCGGCCACGCATGCCGAAGACCGGCCGGCAACTTCGCGTGGAACTGCATACGGCGACACACAGCGCCCTGCTGTACAGCGCATCGGATATACAGATACTGACCGGCCGCCAGCTCACCGTTCATCCGTTTCTGTCCCGTATCGGCCCCGACGTAATGGACCGTCAACTGACGGCGGAGCATGTGCTCGAACGCCTGACGAGTCCCGACTTTCTGCGGCGCAGGACCGGTTCCCTGTTTCTCGACCAGGCGTTTCTCGCCGGTATCGGTAACTACCTGCGGTCGGAGATACTTTTCGTCTCCGGTGTCCACCCCGCGCGCCGCCCCTCGGACCTCGCGCCCACCGAACTCGGGAAACTCGCGAGCAACGCCATTCGCGTGGCGAGGCGTTCTTATCGCACGGGCGGGTTGACCGTACTGCCATCGCTCGAGCGGCAACTCAAGGAAAAGCGCTGGTCGTTCGAAAAGCGCCGGTTCTATGTATTCGGCCGCGACGGTCAACCTTGTCACGTCTGCGGTGACCCGGTCGAGCGCCTCACAGTCAGCGGGCGCAACCTGTTCCTGTGTGCTGGCTGCCAGCCCGGACAGCCAGGCCGTTTCCCGGCGTCACCGGGATGTTGATTTACCAGATTTCTCAGGTACCTTACGGTGCCTTGACCACACGCTGCCACCAACCCGGAGAGAACCAGAATCATGTCGAATCTGATATCGCGTAGCCTTGTTACAACCATCGCCCTGGCATTCACGTCACCGCTGTTCGCGGGCGACGACCCCGTCCACGAGCGTCACGAACTTATGGAAGGTGTCGGCGACGCTGCAAAGCCGATCGGGCAGATGCTCAAAGGCGAGCGCGACTTCGATGCCGCTGTCGTCATGACCTCGTTCCGGACCTTCGACGAGGCCTCTGCAGAGTTCGGCGAGCTGTTCCCGCCGGGCAGCGAGGGCGGCGAGGGCACGGAGGCGGCGCCCGCGATCTGGGAAGATCGGGCCGGCTTCGAGGAAGCGCTCGCAGCATGGGCCGACGCCGTGGATGCAGCGATCGCTGCGAATCCGCAGACGCTCGAGGAAACCAAGCCGGTGGCCGGGGACGTATTCAAGACCTGCAAGGGCTGCCACGATAACTATCGCATCGAAGACGAGTAAGCGGCGGCGGGCGCTCGTCGCCCTGACTGTCGCCGTGATCGCCGCTGCCTGGTGGGTGACCAGCCCGCAGACCGTCGGGGCCGGGGACCTGCCCGATCGCACACCCGACCCGCAAGCAGGCGAGCGCTTTTTCTGGGCGGGCGGTTGCGCGTCCTGCCACGCGAGCCCGGTTGACGGCAAACGCGCGAAGGGCGACAACAAACTGCTGCTGGGCGGCGGCGTCGAGCTCGAGACTGACTACGGGATATTCCGGGTGCCGAATATCTCTCCCCATCCCGATGACGGAATCGGCGGTTGGTCAGTGGTGGAGTTCGTGAACGCAATGCAACGCGGGGTTTCGCCCGACGGCCGGCACTATTACCCGTCGTTCCCGTATACCTCGTATGCACGCATGCCGGTCGAGGACGTCATCGACCTGAAGGCGTTCCTCGATACGCTGCCGCCGGTGGAGGGCCGAATCGCGCCGCACAGCCTCGGCTTGCCCTGGTCGATACGTCGCGGCATTGGCGCATGGAAGCGGCGCTATCTCGATACCATACCGCTCACACTGCCAGCTTCACCGACGCTGGTGGACCGCGGCCGGTTTCTCGTCGAGGGCGCCGGGCATTGCGGCGAGTGTCACACGCCGCGCGACCGCTTCGGCGGACTGCAGCGGGAGCACTGGCTTGCCGGTGCTCCGAACCCGGAGGGCAAGGGGCGCGTCCCGAATATCACGCCCGGCGGCAAGAACATTTCGCAATGGTCAGCCGCTGATATCGCGTATTATCTGGAAAGCGGCTTCACGCCGGAGTTCGATACCGCCGGCGGGTCCATGGTTTCCGTCCAGGAGAACATGGCGAAGCTGAGCGATCAGGACAGAAACGCCATCGCCGCGTACCTCAAGGCGTTACCGGCCCTGGATTGATTCAATTCGCACTATGAAGACGTTCTGAATGACTGAAAACAGGGAAAAGGTCTCCGTGCTGTTTGTCTGCATGGGCAATATTTGCCGTTCGCCGACCGCGGAAGGCGTGTTTCGTCATCAGGTCGCCGAGGCGGGACTCGACGCGCTGTTCGAAATCGATTCGGCGGGTACGCATGCCTATCACGTCGGCGAACCGCCGGACAGGCGCGCGCAGGCAGCGGCAACTCGCCGCGGGGTCTCGCTTGCCGACATTCGCGCGCGGCGCGTGGCAGCGGAAGATTTCGAGCGCTTCCATCACATCATCGCGATGGACGAAGACAATCTCGTCATGCTGCACGAGCAGGCCGACGCGGCACACCGCGACAAGATACGTCTGTTCCTGGAGTTCGGTTCCGGCCCCGAGACGGAGGTCCCTGACCCGTATTACGGCGGCGCGGCGGGCTTCGAGCGCGTCCTCGACCTGGTCGAGGACGCGTCGCGCGGACTTCTCGAAGTCCTCAGGCAGCGCTAGCTGGATTCCCGAGTGGATTCACCCGAAGTTTCGGCGTCCGTGTCACGCTGAGGTTCGGACGGTTTGTCCTTCCTGACCTCGGCAGGCACCGGCGCCGGTTCCCACGGCAATAGGCGACCCTCCGGCTTGTCGGCCGGTTTCCCGTTATCCGAGCCGTTGCCGGACTTTGCTTCGGCCTTCGTGTCGGACGCTGGTTCAGGCTTCGCAGCGGACGCTGGTTCAGGCTTCGCAGCGGACT
>CBDUCE010000065.1:0-14106 GCA_965365575.1 uncultured Gammaproteobacteria bacterium | reverse complement strand
GACGTCGTTCCAGCGCCCGCTGACGAGCAACCACTCATCGCCCGCCTTCTCGAGTTCGAGCTCGAACTCGTAGGCGTCCGCATTGAACCCCAGTACGGAGTCCGTGGTAGCACCCATCGCGACGGTAAGCATTACCTGCGCGGCCGTGTCATCGAAGATATCGATGTCGTCGATGCTGACCAGCAGTCCGACCTTGTTTGCACGCAGGAAGTAGTAGCGAAACAGGTTTTCGATGTCGTCACGGGAATTGCCGCGCGCATCGCTATAGCTGGGGGAAATCATCTCGACAAGTGCGCGACGATCCTTGTTCTCCGCGGCTTCGTGGCCCTTTTCGACCCAGGCGCGAAGCTGCTGCTCCGCGCTCTGCGGAGGGCCACCGCACGCCGCGAGACCCGTCGCAAGCAGCGCGGTCAGGAGGGGGCGCCAGGCCGCGGTCCCGGTTGGCGCGCGGATGTCGGATGCCTCGGTCATCATCTGCTAAAGTCTACTGATATTGTCGACAGCAGACGGTGAGGGCGATCCGAATTGTGACGCAGTTCCCGTTTTGCTGGCGGTCCTGCGGTTTTTCACACGGGTTCGACCCGGTACCGGAACACACTATGTCAGTTAAACCTCTTTCCGAAAGCAGGGGCGCGACCATTACAGACGAGGATCAGGCGCGTATCGACGCTATCCTCGCGTTCTGGTTCAAAGAGCATGAACTCAGTGCGCCGCAGATCGACCGCCGCATGGACATCTGGTTTGGCGAAGACCCGGCATTCGATCACGAGATTCAGCAACATTTCGCCGGCGACGTCGAGAAAGCGTCGGAGGCGAAGCTGGATCACTGGGCCGACGAGCCTCGCGGCCGGCTGGCGCTGATCCTGTTGCTCGACCAGTTTCGCAGGAACATCTATCGCGGCACGTCCAGGGCCTACGACAAGGACCGAGCCGCCCTCAAGCTCTGTGTCGAGGGCGCGATGCAGAGAAAAGACCGCGGGCTGACGCCGATCCAGCGGGTGTTCTTTTACATGCCCCTGCAACACTCGGAGTCGCTGAAAGTGCAGACCAAGGCCGTCGAGCTGTACACGCGGCTGGCCGAAGCCGTCTCACCCACCTTGCGGGAGACCTTCCTGACCATTGCGCAGTTCGCCGAACTGCACCGCGACATTATCGAGCAATACGGCCGCTTTCCGCACAGGAACGCGTTGCTCGGCCGCCAGAACACGCCCGAAGAAGACGAGTATCTCGCGGGCGACGCCCCGGACTTCGGCCAAAGTCAGGGACAGTGACGCAAAGTGCCAGGCATAACTTGGGACAGTGACTTAAATTGCCAGGCACCAAGAGTACCTGGCAATCAAAGTCACTGTCCCCAAAGTTCGCGGTCGCGGATCGCTGCGCTCGAGATTCGAGCGTAGCGCCACGTCAGCATGACGGCCGCTATCGACAGTCCTGCGACGAAGCCGCCCCAGATATAGTTGGGCGGCAGCTTGTAGGTGACCGCCGCCATGTACGCGAGCGGGAACGCGATAATCCAGTAGGCGAAGATGTTGATCGCCATCGGTATCCGCGTGTCCTTGTAGCCGCGCAGCGCGCCGGCGGCGCCGATCTGGATACCGTCCGCCACCTGGAAAATCGCCGCCATCAGCAGCAGGGAAATTGCGATGCCCTTGACCGCCACATCCTGGGTATAGATGCTCACGACCGCGTCGCGGAACAGCAAGAGGAACGTCGCGGAGCAGGCCATGAACAAGGCGCACAGGAATACGCCGAACCCCCCGGCAAAGCGCGCGTACTCGAGGTCGCCCTTGCCCAGCGCATGCCCGACACGCACGGTGATCGCCGAATTCATGGCCAGCGGCACCATGAACATCGTCGATGCAAAGTTGATCGCGATCTGGTGAGCAGCGGTTATCTCCGGGCCGAGCGTACCCATCAGGATGGACACGGCGTTGAACAGCCCCGCTTCCGCCGTGATCGTGATCGCGATTGGCACGCCGAGAAAGACGATCTCCCCGAGCACGCTCGGGCGCATCGGTGACAGCCGCGAAAACAAATCCAGCGGATCGTACTTGCTGCTCGACACCATGTAGGTTGCCAGCACGATCGCGATGATCCACATGGTGATGCCGCTGGCGAGACCGCAGCCCACGGCACCCATGGCCGGCGCGCCGAGCTTGCCGAACATCAGCACCCAGTTCAGGAATACGTTGCAGGCCAGCGCGAAGATGGACGTGTACATGATCGGCTTGGTGTAACCGATGCCCTCGGTCGTGAATCGCAGCGCCAGGAAGATGAACATGCCGGGCGCTCCCAGTGAAATCATCTTCACGTACCCGACTGTCATATCGCGGAAGGCGATATCGATGCCGATGGCGGCCAGCCCGGGTGCGGCAAGGAGCCACGCAAACAGCATGATGGGCACCGCCAGAACAATGCCGAGGTAGACGCCCTGCCGGGTATAGCGCCCGATCAGCGCCTCGTCGCCGGCGCCGTGGTGCCGCGCGGCGATGGGCGAGATCGCCATGAGCACGCCCAGGACGAATGCGAAACCCAGGAACCAGACGCTGCCGCCTACCGCCACAGCCGCCAGCGATTCCGCTCCGAGCTGACCTGCCATCACCGCGTCGGTAAACTGCATGCCCGCCACCGACAGGTTGTTGATGATCAACGGCCACGCGATGCTCAGGAGTGCGGTGGTCTCGCGCCCGAATCGTCGGACTTTTTGCTGCATTGGCGTCTGCCGTGGCTGCCGGAATCACCCGGCCAGGATATTGTGACACGCAGAAGCCGGGTCACCGTGTCAGAATTTGGGAGGCCCTTCTACGTTCCACTCGGTCAATAGTGTAAAGTTGCCTCGCGTTCGAGTGAATCACTCTCTCCGGAGGCTCTATGCTGCACGATGGTCGTTCCGTTCGCGTTGCCGTTGTCGGCGGCTCGCGTATCCCGTTCTGTCGCTCACATTCCGTTTACAGGAAATGCACCAACCAGGACCTCATGACCGCGACCCTGCAGGGTCTCGTCAATAAGCTCGACCTGCGCGGCCAGACCATGGGCGATGTCGCTCTGGGCGCCGTTATCAAGCATTCCCGCGACTGGAACCTCGCGCGAGAGAGCGTGCTCGATTCGGGCCTGACACTGCGTACGCCAGGCATGGACCTGCAGCGCGCCTGCGGCACGAGCATCGAGGCGGCGATCCTGATTGCCAACAAGATCGCTCTCGGCCAGATCGACTGCGGAATTGCGGGCGGCACCGATACCGTCAGCGACGCGCCCATCGTATTTCGCGACGAATTCCGCCACATCCTGCTGGACGCGCATGCCGCGCGTACTGCGATGAGCCGCATCATGCCGTGGTTCCGGCTCCGCCCCCGGCACTTCGCGCCGCAATTTCCGGGCGTCGTCGAGCCGCGTACCGGGCTCTCGATGGGCGAAAGCATGGAGATCACCGCTAAAGAATGGGACGTGCAGCGCGAGCACCAGGACCAGCTCGCCCTCGCCAGTCACGTGAAAGCTGCCGCGGCCTACGACGAGGGCTGGTACGAGGATCTCGTCGTGCCTTTCATGGATGCCGAGGAAGACAACAACATCCGCCGCGACACGACGTTCGAGAAGCTGCAGAAGCTGAAGCCCGTGTTCGACAAGACGGCCGACGGTACGATGACGGCGGGGAACAGCACGCCGCTTACCGACGGTGCCGCAGCCGTACTGCTCGCAAACGAGGACTGGGCTCGCAAGAAGAACCTGCCGATACTCGCCTACCTGACGTTTGCGAAAGTATCCGCCGTCAATTTCATCAATGAGGAAGGCTTGCTGATGGCGCCGGCTTACGCGGTCTCGGACATGCTGAAGCAGGCCGACCTGCGCCTCCAGGACTTCGATTTTTACGAGATTCACGAAGCGTTTGCCGCACAGGTCATTGCTACGCTCAAGGCCTGGCAGTCCGAGAAATTCTGCAGGGAAAAGCTCGGCCGCAACGAGGCGATGGGACCAATCGACCTGTCCAGGCTCAATGTCAAGGGCGGCAGCGTTGCGATCGGCCATCCCTTCGGGGCAACCGGTGCCCGGGTAGTCGCCACGATGGCGAAGCTACTCGGCGAGAAGGGCTCCGGCCGGGGGCTGATTTCCGTCTGTGCCGCCGGCGGTATGGGCGTGACCGCGATCATGGAAGCTGCCTAGCCCGTACTCCACGACGTCCCTTTCCGCCACGGCGCCCAGGCGAATCACCCTGTCCGGCCAGGCGGCGCGCAGCCGTTTTTGTGATTCAGAGGTCCCGGGAGCGCTGGATCGCGTCGAGCGCCTTGTCGATGCGCTCTTTCGCCTGCGCCGTTACGCCCCCGCGCTCGTATTCATCCACGACGAACGACTCGAACTTGCCGACGAGTTCGTCCATGTTTTTCACCGCGAACTCGTGTTCGCGGCGCACTTCTTGCGGTGCGTTTTCGTAGGCTTTGAACAGGTCGATCCAGAGTTCGCTCTGCTTGCCGAGGCTTACCAGACGGTAGAACTGTGGCCCGGGACGGTCGTTCTCGCCGCTGACGAGACTCCAGATGCCAGCGACCAGTGAGGCGGGTACGAGCAGCAGGTCGCGGAGCCCGTCGACAAGAAGCTTTGCCTGGAAGACGAACAGGTCGCGTATCAGGGTCCAGCGATCGGGATAATCATGCGGCGCTTCCGGATTGGGTTCCATTCTCGTTGACCGTCGTAACTGTGCGTAGGGACAGCCGATTATAGCGGCAGCGGCAGCCCTGCACCGGTGGCACACAACCGGCCTTTGCAGTAGTGTTACGGCGTTCGCACACGGGCCCCCAGTTATATGCCGACCTTCCAGTCTTCACCCGAATATGAGCACGGTAGTCCCGAGTCGATGGGCGTGCTCGTCGTCAACCTGGGAACGCCCGACGATCCTTCACCCGGCGCCGTGCGCCGTTACCTGCGCCAGTTCCTGTCCGACCCTCGTGTCGTCGAGATCCCGAGACCGGTCTGGCTGATGATCCTCTACGGTTTCATCCTGCCGTTCAGGCCGAAGCGTTCCGCCGAGGCGTACGCGAAAATCTGGACGGACGAGGGTTCGCCGCTCCTGTGTATCTCCGAAGACATCACGCGGTCGCTGCAGGACAAGCTGAAGCAACGTTTCTCCGGGCCGGTACATGCGGTGCTCGGCATGTCCTACGGCAAGCCTTCCATTCCGGCGGCGCTCGACAAGCTGTACGCAGAAGGTGCGCGACGTATCGTCGTGCTGCCACTGTACCCGCAATACTCCGGAACCACGACGGCATCCGTGTTCGAAGCAGTTGCCGGGGCGCTGTCCAGGCGGCGCTGGGTCCCAGAGCTGCGCTTCATCAACCACTACCACGACGCGCCGGGCTACATTGCGGCGCTCGCGGCCAGCGTCCGGGATTACTGGGATCAGCACGGGCGCGGCGACCGGCTGTTGCTGTCGTTTCACGGCGTGCCCAGGCAAACGCTCCTGAGGGGCGACCCGTACCACTGCCAGTGCCAGAAGACGGCACGGCTGCTTGCAGATGCGCTCGAGCTCTCGGGGGACAAATGCATGGTGGCTTTCCAGTCACGCCTCGGCAGGGCGGAGTGGCTCAAGCCCTACGCAGACGAGACCATTGCGGAACTCGGCCGGGGCGGTCTCGAGCGCCTCGACGTGCTTTGCCCCGGTTTTGCGGCTGACTGTCTCGAGACGCTGGAGGAAACCGCAATGCAGAATCGCGAGATTTTCCGCGAAGCCGGTGGCGGTGACCTGCACTACATACCTGCACTGAACGCGCGTGACGACCACGTCGCTTTCCTCGCACGACTCGTCGAAAAACACTCGGGCGGCTGGCCCGAATCATCACCGGACTGGAGCGAGAGCGAAGCCGCACGGGAGCGCGACAAGTCGCGGGAGCGCGCCCTCGCCCTGGGGGCTGAGCGTTGAGCGGTATCGGCCGCTTCCTCGAAATCAGCGTCTGTTCGCAGGATGTCGTCGAATCGCTGCTCTGGTACAAGACGCTCGGCTTTGCCGAACTCGAAACCGCCGATGTGTATCCGCACAAATATGCTGTCGTCAGTGACGGTGTCCTTTGCATAGGCATCCACGATCGCGAATTCGACTCGCCGGCGACCACCTTCGTGCAGCCGGACCTTGCACGGCATGCGCGCTCGATGGCCGATCACGGGTTCGAGTTCAGCTTCATGCACCTGGGCGAGGAGCGCTTCAACGAGATCGGCGTCACCGACCGCGATGGACACCTCATCACGATCGTCGAGGCACGCACCTTCCACGGCAACGACGAGGACGATAACGATTCCGCCTGCGGTACCTGGTTCGAACTGACGTTGCCGGTGCGGGACGCCATGAATGGGGCGCAATTCTGGGGGCCGGTTGCCGGCTCGATCCTCAAGATGCGTGAAGAACCGACGGTACACATGCGCTTCGACGCGGGCGGCATCGCCCTCGGCCTGTCCGAGAGCATCGCGCTGGAAAGCCCGTCACTATGTTTCAAGTGCCAGGACAAGGAGGCACTCAAACATCTCATAGAAGCGCGCGGCCTGGAGGCGAAGAAGTTTCCCGGTTTCGAGGGCGCGTTCATGGTGCTCACGGCGCCCGAGGGCACACAGCTGTTCCTGTTCGACGAAGACTTTCTCGGCGAGCCCATCGAAGTCGACGAAGACGTCGACCCGAGGGAGATCGAGGGCAAGTTCGACTGAGCGCCGGACGCTACGCGAGGTCGCGCAGCAACTTCATCGCCTGGCCCATATACCCCGAGCCGAAGAGGTTCAGGTGATTCAGCACATGGTAGAGCTGGTAGAGCTTCAGCCGCTGCTCGTGTCCTTGCGCCATCGGCCAGCTCTCTTCGTAGGCGCGGTAGAACGCCCGCCCGAAGCCGCCGAACAGCATCGTCATCGCGATGTCGGATTCACGGTCGCCGTAATACACGGCCGGGTCGAATATGACCGGTGCCCCGTCGGCAACGCCCCAGTTGCCGCTCCAGAGGTCGCCGTGGCATAGCGACGCCATCGGCACGTAGCCTTCGAACAGCTCCGGCAAGCGGCGCTGGAGCGTGTCGCCGAGCGACTGGAGCTCCCCGGTGTATCCGCTTCGCGCCGCCAGATCGAGCTGGAACCGCAGGCGATGCTCGCGGAAGAAGTCGATCCAGTCCTGCGTCCAGGGATTGTGCTGCGGCGTCGGCCCGATCGTGTTGTCGCGGTGCCACCCGTGCTGCTCCTTCGTATGCCGATGCAGATTGGCAAGCTGTTCGCCGAACGCCGCCTCGATTGCCGGCGTCGCGCGCTCGAAGTGCAGACGCTCGATCGCGATGAACGCGGCGCCGTTCTCTATGCCGCAGTCGATGACGGCGGGGACGCGGATCGCGTTGGCGGCGGCCAGCTCGCGCAGCCCGTCGGCTTCCGCCTCGAACATGGGGAGCGAGCTTGCGGGGCCGGTCTTTACGAAGGCGTCGTCAGTGCCCGGCATCGTCAAAAGCGGCTGAGGTCGGATACCCGTTCGGCCTGGCGCCTCAGGGCGGTACCGATATTGGCTTCGTCGAAGAGTGCGTTGATGGCACCGAGATCCGGCATCGAGCGGCGCAGATTCGTCTCGGGATCGTCCATCGGCGCGTCGCAGGCGATGCCCGTGAGTTGCCTCGCGAGCATTGCGGCGTCGCGGTGGGTGTCCAGTTTCGCGCCGAGGGTCTTCGCGCCACGCACCGGCACTTCGTGAATCCGGTCGAGGTTTTCGTAGATCTGCTCGAGCGTGTCGAAGTGCCCTAGCAGCGCCGACGCCGTCTTCTTGCCGACGCCCGGCACGCCGGGGATATTGTCGACGGCGTCGCCGGCCAGCGCGAGAAAATCTGCGATCTGCTCGGGACGCACACCGAAGACCTCGAGGATGTGGTCGTAGCCGAGCTTGCCCTTGCCCGCGAAGTCCCAGAACACGTCGTCTTTCATAAGCAGCTGCGTGAGGTCCTTGTCGCGGCTCACGATCGTGGACGGGCGGCCTTTGCTGCGCCCGTGCTCGACGAGCGTGCCGATGAGATCGTCAGCCTCGTACAGGGGATCGGCGCAGTTCATGAGGCCCAATGCACTGACGAAGCGCCGGCATTGCCCGAACTGGCGCTTCAGATCCTCGGGCGCAGGTTCCCGGTTTGCCTTGTATTCAGGGTAGATGCTGGTGCGGAAGGAGGTCGTCAGGCTTTCGTCGAACGCTACGGCGATGTGTTCGGGATTGACCTGCTCTATGAAGTCGCCGAGGAACCGGGCGAAGCCGTAGAACGCGTTGATCGGGTTGCCGTCGCCATCGACCATGTCGTCGGGCATCGAGTAATAAGCCCGGAACACATACACGCTCGCATCGATCAGGTACTGCATCGGCAGAGTATAGCCGAGGGCGCAAATCGAGGCCTTATCAGGGAGACGCTAGGTCCTCGACTCTCCCAATGCGAGGCCGATCAACGGGTATATCGCAATGCCGTATGTGATCAGCAGCGCGGCTATCCAGGAGCGAACAGCGGAGGCCTCGCCAAAGTGAATCCGGTTCCTGGCCAGCCCTTCGACAAGGAACAGGCCGGCCTGAAACAGGAACATACCGCCGAACAGATAGGCCGCCGGATTGATCGGGGCAAAGAAGGTCCAGTGATAGGCGATAGCCATCGTGAACCAGAAAACGGCAAGGACCGAAGAGATGGCCCGATCTGCCCAGGGCGGACGATAGAAGAGCAGGCCAATCGCCAACAAGCCCGCCGCGAGAAATAGCAGCTGCAGCGGCCAGATCGCCCCGTTATAAGCTGCAAAGACGGCCAGGAATTCGGGTCGGCCGAATGGCAGGGTCACGCTAGATAGTCGAGGATCCGTCCGGCGCCAGGCCCTTCCGGGTCTGCTGGAAGAAGGCCAGCGTGCCCGCGTAGGCGCCGAGCAGAATCAGTGCCATGACCGGCATGACCAACCACGTCGACGGCAGTGCAGGAAATATCTGGCCGATCATCGAGTCGGGTGACTCCCCCATCGCTCTAAGCAGCTCGGCAGTTCTCGTGAACCGGTAGCTCACGGCCAGGGTCGGTGCGGCCGTCGCTACGGCGAACAGCGAATACAGGAACACGACCAGCCTCGCCATCGTCCGCGAGAGCCTGGCACCCACAAAGAATGCCGAGATGAGCATCGCGAAGGTACCGGCCATGAAGTCGGCGAGCCGCGAAAACGCTCCATCCAGGAATTCGTTGAACAGCGATATGAGCTCGAATTCGGTCATGACTGTTCATGATTGTAGGATACCGGGAGGCGAATTACCCTGTGCCCGGGGGAACGGTATCGCGAGACAGCCATATGCCACGGGTGTCCGGGATCATCCAATTGCTCGTTGCCCTTCATATGCGCTGCACAGGCGCGTTCGAGCCCTGGCACCCCCGTTACGCTAGACTCGGGCTGGGAACAGGGAATAACCAGGAGCGGTCAGCGGCGGTTGAATTCGTCGAACCTCGGCTCGTATGAGATTGTCATCGCCATTCGTCAAATTGCCATTGAGATTCGATGCGGCGCGATTAGCGCAGGAAGCTCTGCAATTCTCGGAGGCTGACTGGACTTATCATCCCCTCCGACACAAGGGCAATACCGCGCTACCCCTGGTGTCAGCTGACGGAGAGGTCAACGATCGGTTCGTCGGAGAGATGCGACCTACCGAAGCGCTGCAACAGTGCCCTTATATCCTTCAGGTTATGGCTTCGTTCGGCACCGTTATCGGACGAACCCGGTTGATGCGCCTTGCGCCTGGCGCCGAAGTACCTGCGCACAGCGATGGCAACTACAGCTGGCGGAACCGGGTTCGAATTCACATTCCGATCATCACGCACGCCGATGTCATTTTTTCTTCCGTCGGCAATATCGACGTTCACATGGCGGAAGGCGAGGCCTGGATCTTTGATAATTGGCGAGAACATGCCGTCTACAATCAAAGTCCTTCAGATCGTATCCATCTCGTCATCGACACCGTCGGAACATCTCAATTCTGGGGCTTGGTGAACGCTGGCTGGGAGCCGGGTACACCAGATGACGGAAAGACAGACTCCGCCGAGTTTCGGGCATTTCAGCCCGACGCCGCCGCACCAAACCTGGATTTCGAACGGTTCAATGCGATTCCGGTCAGGTCTCCGGATGAAATCGGCAACATGCTCGATGAGTTACTGGGCGATCTGGGTAATTTCCGGCAATCCTCGCCACAGATGTTCGAGAAGGCAGCAGAAGCGATCGAGGAATTCAAGCAGGACTGGCGGGGCTGCTGGGCTCTCTACTGGGATGCTGCGGATGCAATCCCGCACTACCAACTCCTTGCAAAACAGCTCAAATCCAGGCTGCAGCCATTACTGGAGAGTGCGACGTTCGACAGCAATAAAGCGAATGCTTACGAAGTCGCTGCGGGATGGATAGCTGCCGCGACGGATACGACGGTTCGCGCGCAGAACATGAACACCGATACCGCCAGTGTTGCAGGTCCCACGGAATCGCCGAAATCCGGGCTGTCGCTCGAGGAATACGTTCGTCAATTCGGCACCCCGACCTTTAAACAACCCGTTTTCATTGTTGCTGCACCCAGATCTGGGAGCACGATGCTGTTTGAGGCTCTACAGAAGAACAAGGACCTGTGGACCATAGGCGACGAAAGCCAGCGTGAGGTCGAATCGATCCCGGTGCTGCATCCTGCGAACCGCGGCTTCGACTCGAACGAGCTGTTTGCCGACGACTACACACCACAGATCGGCGCACTCTTGATGGATGCATTCATGAGCCGGTTGCAGAATGCGGCCGGCAGCGGGTACCTGCAGACCCCCGCTGAATATCAGCCATCGTCGGTACGCTTCCTCGAGAAGACCCCGAAAAATTCGCTGCGGATACCTTTTTTTCGCCAGATGTTTCCCGATGCGAAATTTATCTTCCTGCATCGCGAAGCGGGCCCGAACCTCGGGAGCATGATGGACGCATGGCTGTCCGAAAAATTCGTGACTTACGACAATCTGCCTGATTGGGATGGACCAGGTTGGTCGCTGCTGCTGCCAGCGGGATGGCGAAGTATGCGAGGCAGACCTTTAGCGGAAATCGTTGCATGGCAATGGGCACAAACCAACGAGCGGATCATGGGTGAACTTGCGAAACTGCCGCGCGAGGATTGGACGCGGGTCAGTTACGAGTCATTGCTCGAAGATCCCGCCGAGACATTGCAGGCGCTTTGCCAGTTTGCGGGAATTCCGTATGGGCCCAGAATGCAGGCGATGACGAAAGAAAAATTTCCTCTGTCCCGCTATACATTGACGAGACCTGACGAGGAGAAATGGAAGCGGCATGAAGACGACATCCGGTCGGCCGCGCCCTTGTATTCGGCCGTCGAGAAAATGATATCGGAATTCGGGTAAAGATCTCGTGGATCTACACTGCGCCTTTTGCCTGATTTCCCGAAGTTAGTCGTGAAAGTGCGTATCGATGACCTCTTCACCCGAGAACAGGTGATCGGTCAGGCGGGCGTGCAGGGGGCTCGAGCGCGGGATGTGCGCGAGCAGGTACTGCATCTGGTCGGCGAGCACGCGCCGCCCCTTCAGGTAGATGTATTCCGCGTAGGTCGGCGTAAACGGCACGGCGATTAGCTGCATCGCAGCCTGTTCGGGCGTGCGGCCGCCCTTGTAGTTGTTGCAGCGGCGGCAGGCCGTTGCGACGTTGTTCCAGGTGTCGCCGCCACCCCGCGAGATCGGGGTGATGTGGTCGCGGGTCAGGTCGCGCGTCGGGAAACGCATGGCGCAGTAAAGGCACAGGTTGCCGTCGCGCTTGAACAGCGTGCGATTGTTCAGCGGCGGAACGTATTTATCGCGGTTACGTGACAGGCTCTGGCTGGTGCCGTGTGTCGCAATGATGGAGTTGACGTCGACCCTGCTCCGGCGACCGTCGAACGAGCTGTAACCGCCGAACACCGTGTAAAGCAGTGTGCCGCAGTCGTACGCTACCTGCTCGGCGTGGTAGAGACGCACCGCTTCGCGGTAGTCAATCCACTCGAGCGGCATTCCGGCAACGTCGGTTCTGAGAACCTGTTGCGAGATGTCGGATGCGACTCCGGCCAGCATAGACACACCTTATCGTGCTCAGGTTGCGCCGCTTGCGGCAACACCGCGGGCGGCGTAATGCTAGTTTGCCGATTGCGCCCCAAAAATCAACAGATGGCGTCTATCTGTCGACACATTCGAGACGAGTGTGACTGCTTTATGACAACGACTCAAAGCGCCTTCAACACCTCGTCCAGCGTTTGCTTGGCGTCACCGAACAGCATGCGCGTGTTCTCCTCGAAGAACAGCGGGTTCTGTACCCCCGCATACCCGGTCGCCATGCTGCGCTTCAGCACGATCGACGTCTTGCCCTTCCAGCACTCGAGCACCGGCATACCGGCAATCGGGCTGTTGGGGTCGGTGAGCGCCGACGGGTTGACGATGTCGTTTGCGCCGATCACGACCGATACGTCGACGTCCGGGAAGTCCTCGTTGATCTCGTCCATCTCGAACACGATGTCGTACGGCACCTTGGCCTCCGCCAGCAGCACGTTCATGTGGCCGGGCATGCGCCCCGCCACGGGGTGGATGCCGAAACGGACGTTCACGCCCTTCTCGCGCAGCGTCTTGGTGATTTCGTAAACGGTGTGCTGTGCCTGCGCGACGGCCATGCCGTAACCCGGGATGATCATTACTTCCTTTGCACTCGAAAGCAGGTCGGCGGCTTCCTGGGAGTCGATAGCGACGACTTCGCCCTGTTCCTCGCCGCCGCCCGCAGCCGTGGTGCCGCCGCCGGTACCGAAGCCGCCGGCGATCACGTTCAGGAACTTGCGATTCATCGCCCGGCACATTATGTAGCTGAGGATTGCGCCGCTCGAACCGACGAGCGCGCCGGTAACGATCAGCAGATCGTTACCGAGCATGAACCCGGTTGCCGACGCGGCCCAGCCCGAGTAGCTGTTTAGCATCGAGACGACGACGGGCATGTCGGCGCCGCCGATCGCCATGACCATGTGGATGCCGAACAGCAGCGCAATCACCGTCATGATGATGAGTGGCATCAGGCCGCCGCCTGCCGACGACTGCGCGACGAACGCGTAGCCGAACCAAAGGGCACCGAGCAACAGCAGCAGGTTCAGCCAGTGCCGCGCCGGCAACAGCATGGGGCTGCCGCCAATACGGCCGGACAGCTTCCCGAAGGCAATCACGGAACCCGAGAACGTCACCGCACCGATCAGGATGCCGAGGTAGGTCTCTACATCGTGGATCGTCAGCTCGACGCCGACGTAGTGAGACAGCCGGTCCGGGTCCATGAAGTTCGCGAAGCCGACCGCAACCGCGGCCAGGCCGACCAGGCTGTGCAGTATCGCGACGAGCTCCGGCATCTGCGTCATCTGGACGCGCCGGGCGGCGATGATACCGACGCTGCCACCGAGCAGGAACGCCACGATCAGCAGCTCGAGATTCTGCGTGACATCGCCCACCAGGGTCGCAACGAGTGCAATCGCCATGCCGACGATGCCGTACCAGTTGCCGCGCCTTGCGGTCTCCTGGTTGGACAGGCCGCCGAGGGCGAGGATGAACAGGATCGTCGCGATGATGTACGAGACCTGGATGATTCCTTGGTTTACCTCAAACATCACGACCTCACTTTCTGAACATTTCAAGCATGCGGCGAGTGACCGCAAAACCGCCAAATATGTTGACGGAAGTTATCAGTACCGTGCCGACCGCTATCCACTTGATCAGGGGTACATCCGAACTGATCTGCAGCAGCGCTCCGATCACGATGATGCTCGAGATGGCATTGGTCACGCTCATCAGTGGCGTATGCAGCGCAGCCGTCACGTTCCAGATCACCATGTAACCCACGAAACAGGCGAGCACGAAGACCGTGAAGTGCGCCATGAAGGACGGCGGCGCAACCGCGCCGAGTCCGAGCAGCGCCAGGCCAGCGACGACCATGCCGATAACCGGTCCCATGACACCCGGCTTCTTCTCTTCCTTGACCGGTGGCGGCGCGGGTTCGGCTTTCGCCGCCGGCGCAGCCGACAGCTTCGGCGGCGGTGGCGGCCACAGCGTTTCGCCGCCCGTACACACCGTGGCCCCGCGGACGACC
>CBDUCE010000064.1:0-14264 GCA_965365575.1 uncultured Gammaproteobacteria bacterium | reverse complement strand
CAGCGCGCCAGCTGGATGTCCGCTACCAACCCGAGCGCGCGGACGACTGAGGGAATTCAGGGACAGTGACTTTAAGTACCAGGCAATATTGCCTGCCCAATTCAGGGACAGTGACTTTAAGTACCAGGCAATATTGCCTGGTACTTAAAGTCACTGTCCCTAGATAGGCCCGACTGCCCGAGACACGCCGGATTGTGGAACCGGTCGCCGCCCGCCGGGTCTTTTTACTCTACAATTCGAGCTCGAATCAGGAGCCCTATGAACAATCTCAGGATACTGGCGGCGCTGCTCGTTGTCGCTCTCTCGCCGCCCGCCATGGGCGCCGACGACACCGCGTGGTCGAATACGCTCGAGCGCATATCGTCCGGCGTCGTGTCGATCCGGGTCGACAGCACGCGCGCGTTCGATACCGAATGGAATTCCTCGACGCAGGCGACCGGCTTCGTCGTGGACGCCGAGCGTGGCCTGATCCTCACGAATCGCCACGTCGTGACGCCCGGTCCGGTCGTCGCCGAGGCAGTGTTCCGTAACAACGAGGAGGTCCGGCTGACGCCCGTCTACCGGGATCCCGTGCATGACTTCGGCTTTTTCCGCTACGATCCCGACGACCTGCGCTACATCGAGCCGGCCGAGCTGCCGCTGCGCGCGGACGGCGCCGGCATCGGGCGCGAGATCCGCGTTATCGGCAACGACGCCGGCGAGCAGTTATCGATCCTGGCCGGGACCATTGCGCGCCTCGACCGCCAGGCCCCTGACTACGGCCGTGGCAAGTACAACGACTTCAACACCTTCTACCTGCAGGCTGCTTCCGGCACGTCGGGCGGTTCATCGGGCTCACCCGTGGTCAACATCGAGGGCGAGGTCGTGGCCCTGAATGCGGGCGCCAATAATTCCGCCGCAAGCAGCTTCTTCCTGCCGCTCGACCGCATCGAGCGCGCGCTTGACCTGATCCGAAAGGGCGAGCCTGTGACGCGTGGCACCCTGCAGACGATGTTCCAGAACAAGGCTTACGACGAGCTCGCCCGCCTGGGCCTGACCGAGGACTCGGAACGGCTCGTGCGCTCCACGTTTCCCGACCAGACCGGGATGCTGGTGGTCGAGCAGGTGATTCCCGATTCGCCCGCTGACGGCAAGCTCGAGCCCGGCGATATCCTGCTGCGCATCAACGGCGAACTGGTTACCGAGTTCGTGCCGCTCGCGGCGATGCTCGACGACAACGTGGGCGAGGAGATCGAGGTCGAACTGGAGCGCGGCGGCGACGACGTACGCCAGACGCTGACTGTCACCGACCTGCACGCGATTACGCCGGCGGAATTCATCGAGTTCGGCGACGCCATCGTCAACAACCTGTCCTACCAGCAGTCCCGCCACTACAATCTGCCGGTGCGCGGCGTCTACGTTGCCAACCCGGGCTACCTGCTGTCGAAAGCCGCCGTACCGCGCGGCGCCGTGATCACGCAGCTGGGCAAAGACGACATCACCAGTCTCGACGATTTCGAGAAGGCGCTCGACAAGCTGGCGACGGGCGACAGCGCGCCGCTTCGCTACGTGACGATCGACAATCCCCGCAACACGGTCGTGCGCACGTTCGACATGGATCGCGTCTGGTTCCCCGTGCGGCGCTGTGCGCGGGACGACGCGACCGGCGTCTGGCCGTGCCGCGATCTGTCCGAAGGGCCGGCACCCGAGCCCCCGGTCGCCGGCAGCACCCGCTTCAACCGCTACGATGACCCGCGCGCACGGGCGATTGCACCATCGCTGGTCGTGGTGACGTTCGACCTGCCCTATACCGTGTCGGGCGTTTCCGACCGGCATTACTACGGCACCGGCCTCGTTGTCGACACGGAGCGCGGTTACGTGGTCGTCGACCGCAATACTGTGCCCGTGGCAATTGGCGACGTCTCGGTGACGTTTGCGGGCTCTCTCGAAGTCGATGCGGAAGTCGTGCAGCTGCACCCGCTGCATAACCTCGCCATCGTTGCTTACGATCCCGCGACCATCGGAGATACGCCCGTAAAAGCGGCAGCATTCAACACCAAATCGCTGCGGCCCGGCGACCCGGTGTGGGTGGTGGGCATGAAAGCGGATCACCAGCTGATTCACCAGGAAAGCACCGTTGCTTCCGTCGATCCGTTGATCCTGCCGTTGTCGCGTACGCTGCAATTCAGGGATTCGAACATCGAGGGGGTCGATTTGGTCAATGCGCCGCGTGAGCTCGACGGCGTGCTCGTTGACAAGCGCGGGCGCGTTGCGGCGATGTGGTCGAGTTTCCCGGTGCCGTCCGGCGGCGACGCCGCGCAGTTCAACCGGGGCATCGGCGCCGACCTCGTTACGGAGTTCGTCGACACCGTACGAGAAGGCCGTCCGTTCTATTCACTGGAAGCCGAGTTCGTGTATGCGCCGCTGTTCGCGGCCCGCAACATGGGCGTCGATGAGAAGTGGCTGCAAAGACTGGAAGCGAACAATCCACTGCACCGGCGCGCATTGTCCGTCACGCGGCTGGTGGCGGGCACGCCTGCCGAGAAGAAGCTGCAGAATGGCGACATGATTCTCGCCGTCGACGGTGACGTTGTGACGTCGTTCCGGGCGCTCGAGAAAGCCGTGCAGAAACCGGCGGTCACGGTGACGGTGTGGCGCAACGGCAAGGCCCTGGACGTCGACGTCGAGACCGCGGCGCTGGACGGCCGCGGCATCGACCACGCAGTGTCCTGGGCGGGTGCGCTCCTGCAGGATCCGCACCGACCGATGGCGGCGCAACGCGGCATCGATCCCTACGGCGTGTACGTGGCGTTTTTCAGTTACGGCTCGCCCGCGACGCGTTACGGCTTGTGGGCGGGGCGCCGCGTCATCGAGATCGACGAGACACCGACACCCGACCTCGACACTTTCGTCGACGTGATCGCCGACAAGAAGGACCACGAGTCGATACGTGTCAAGACGGTGACGTGGAACGGCGCCGTCGAAGTGATTACATTAAAACTGGATAACCAGTACTGGCCCGCTTATGAAATTCGGCGTACTGAAAACGGCTGGGAACGTTCCGACATCGGTTAGAACGCGCTACAGCCTGCTATTGACAGCGCTGCTCGGCTGGGTGTTCTTCAGTGCAGCCTCCGCCCAGGCGCTTTACAAGTATCGCGGCGACGATGGCGAGTGGATCTACTCGGATCGGCCACCGGACGACGGCAAGACGATCGCCGAGGTACGCAGCCTCACGCGCACGTCGCCGAGATCGGGCGTGAGCATCGACTACGAAGCCGATGGCGACACGGTCCGGCTGGTTGCCACGAACGAGTATTTCGCACCCGTCGAGCTGGCGCTGAGATTCGAGACGATCAGCGGGCTCGAGTATCCGCACCCGGACGATCCGCTGCGCTGGTTATTGCCGCCGCGCAGTGCGATGCCCCTGGTACGCCTCGCGCGGCTCGAAGGCGCGGTGCAGCCGTCGCTGGAGTACCGCTTTGAGTACCTCATTGGTGATCCGCAGGCGCAGCACCGGCCGGCCGAGCCGTACCGCGTGCCGTTTGCGATCTCGAGCGGGCATACCGTCAGCCAGGCCTATCCCGACACGCTGACGCACACCACGCCAGACTCGCAGTACGCCGTCGATATAGCCATGCCGGTGGGGACGGACGTCTTCGCTGCACGCGGGGGCATCGTTTTCGATGTAGCCGCGCAGAACTTCAAGGGCGGGGCAGATGCGTCGAACATGTCACTCGCGAACGTCGTGCGCATATTGCACGACGATGGAACCTACGCGATCTACGCACACCTGAACTGGAATTCGATCCGGGTGCGCGTCGGCGACGTGGTGGAGCGCGGTGAATACATCGCCGATTCGGGCAACACGGGATACTCGAGCGGCCCGCACCTGCATTTCGTCGTGGTCAGGAACACCGGAATGACGATGCGGTCGGTGCCCGTGACGTTTGCTGGAGCAAACTCGGCGTCGATTGCGCCGGCGACCGGGCAGGTGCTTACAGCGCACTGACGCCGGTCAGTCGGGAAAGAATGCCGCAACGGCCAGCAGCACGAGCACCACGGCGCCGATGATCATCTTGGCCGTCGTGCCCCAGAATCGGCCGATGGCGGCGCCGCGCCCGGCCTCGACACTCTGATCCATCGGCCGCCCGGCCATGCGGTCGCCGATAAGGGAGCCCGCGAACGCGCCGGCACAGGCGCCGATCAGGGTACCGAGCACCGGAATCGGTAGCGCAGTGCCGAGTATGGCGCCGGCAATGCCGCCCACGATTGCCAGTGCTGCACCGCGCTTCGAGCCGCCGGCCTGGCGGGCCCCGGCCGCGCCCATCAGGAATTCGAGAATCTCGGCAAGCAGTGCCATGCCCGCTGACACATAAAGCGTCGTCTGGCTGAACATGTATTCGCCGGGCTGCAGCCACTCGATAATTGCCGCCACCAGCACCATGAGCCAGATGCCGGGCAAGCCGAACAGGATGCTGGACCAGAATACGAGGTTCAGCAGAGTGATGAGCGTTGCGTACAGGTAAATCATGGTGCCATCTAGCCTACAATCGGAAAGCTCAGTATGGAATCCAAAGATACCGAAATGTGTCCAGGAGGCGAATTGATGGCTAAAGGACAGTGCAACTGCGGCGCGGTCGCGTTCGAGATCACCTCTGAGTTACCCGGGGTATTTGTCTGTCATTGCTCGATCTGCCGGCGGGCGACCGGCAGCAACGGGATCGCGGTGATCGTCGTCGATAACGCCGCATTCCGGTGGCTAAGGGGCGAAGACCGGATCACCAGCTGGAAGAAACCCGATGCTGACTGGGAAATGTGGTTCTGCCAAACCTGCGGTTCCCCGGTGCCGGGCATTAACGACGGGACACGCATGTTCGTTCCGGCCGGGCTGATCGTGGAGGGTGGCGAGTCGCTAAAGGTGATTCATCATATCTGGGTGGATTCGAAAGCGCCGTGGGACGAGATCGGCGACTCGGGGAAGCAGCATCGCGAAGCGTTCGAAGGGTAGTCCGCGCACGATTCGGCTATAATCGGTACCAATGTTTATATCGACACTGACCGGTTCCTTTGAAATTGCGGATGCGGACCCGAGGCCGCCACATCCGGATGAGGCGCTCGGGCTCGCGCTGGATACCCTGCGCACGATGCCCCTCAATGGACTGCGCTATCCGCCGCAGGAGGGGGGTTCCGGATGGTACATCTGGGGCGGAGAGACGATGTTGCAGACAGCCGACTTCTTCACCGCCATCAAGGTCCGCGACCTCGGTGATTACGTGCCCAACCTTCACCCCTTCCTCGACCTGCCCCCCGGTTTCCGTTTCCTGACAGACACCAAGGGTCATCAGAAGGTGTGGTTCGACGGCAGTTTGCTCGACGTTTGACGCGGCGCTGCGCTAATACGTCTCGACTTATCGGGATGGCCGGCGTTCATCGAGAAGCGCCTTCACCTCCTCGACGGGCAGCGCCTTGACGTTACCCCTGTGTCCCTCCACGTCCCCGGCCTTGAGCAGGGAATTGTAGATAGCCTCCTCGGTGGCTTCGGCGACCGCCTGGAACAGGGGAGACATGGCGGTGTTGGAGAGCTCTGTGAATTCGCGATGGCTCGCGTCGCCCTTGCGCCGGACGCTCTCGGCCGTGGAGAAAGCGACAACGTAGTCGCCGGAGCCGTTGCTCATCGTGGCGCCCGTGCGGGCGAGCCCCGTAATCGCTCGCTTCGCCAGGCGTTCGAGATTCCGATCGCCGAGCGGCGCGTCCGTTGCCACGACGATCACGATCGAGCCGTCGGCGCTATCGTCGGTAGCCACGGCATTCTTGAGGTAATACCGGCCCAGCTCTTCCCCAACCCGTACCCCATCGATAGTGAGTACGCCACCGAAGTTGCTCTGGACCAGCACGCCGACGACATAGCCGCCAAGAGCCGCAGGTAGCTCGCGGCTGCTGGTGCCAATGCCGCCTTTGAAACCGAATGCCACTGTGCCGGTACCCGCGCCGACAGAGCCTTCTGCCACGGGACCTGATGTTGCCACCTCGATCGCTTCGCGAAAGTGATCCGGGGTAAGTGCTCGCGCCCGGATGTCGTTGAGAAAGCCGTCGTTGGTCTCTCCGACAACGGCATTGACTGAACGCACGTCTTCATTGCCGGGCTGAGCCAGGGTCCATTCCACGAGCGCCGTGACACCTTCCGCCACGTTTAACGTGTTGGTCAACGCGATCGGGGTCTCTATCTCGCCCAATTCCTGCACCTGGCTCAGACCGGCCAGTTTTCCGTAGCCATTTGCCACGAAGATCGCGGCGGGTAGTTTTTCCTGGTACAGGTTGCCGTCGGCAGGGATGATCACCGTTACACCGGTGTTGAGGCGCGTGCCCTCACGAACCGTGACATGGCCGACCCGTACGCCTTTCACGTCTGTAATGGCGGCTCGTTCGCCGGGCGACAATATTCCCGGCGCGATGCCGAGATCACGGGCGCGCGGTTTCTCGTCGGCCCCGGCGGACGCGATCAGCGCGACGGAGCATGCGACAAGGCCTGTGATGCGGATCATGAGTTCAGTTCCACGAATTTCGGTCGTAGTATAGGGCAGACGAGGGTTGCCTTCTCTCCTGATGCAATTTACACCGAGGAACCGAAATCACTGGCGGGACTGGCTGCGTAAGAACCATGCCCGAATGTCGGGAGTGTGGCTGGTCTTTTTCAAGAAGAATTCCCCGCGCACGAATCTCTCCTACAACGATGCCGTCGAGGAGGCTTTGTGTTTCGGCTGGATCGACGGCGTGAAACGCTCAGTCGACGAGGATCGGTACATGCACCGGTTCTCCCCGCGCAAGCCGGACAGCAAGTGGTCGCAGACGAACAAGGAACGGGTCCGGCGCATGCGCGATGCCGGGTTGATGACGGCGGCAGGCGAGCAGGCCGTGCAGCACGCCAGGGAGAATGGCAGCTGGGACCGCCCGGTGGCCCCGTCCGGACCATTGCCGATGCCGCCCGAGCTCGCGGCGAGACTGACGCGGAGCAAAAAAGCCCGGACTTTTTTCGAGTCTCTCGCGCCGTCCTACAGGCGCCAGTATGTCGACTGGGTCGCGTCTGCGAAACGGGAAGATACCAGAAAGCGTCGCATTAACGAGGCCATCGATCTCCTCAGTCATGGCAAGAAGCCGGGGATGCGATAGCGCCTGACGGAGCCTCGCTGCAGGCGGCATCAATCGTCTCGTGCGTTCGTCGTCTGTGGCAGCCATCCGGAGCGCAGGTGCAGGTCTCGCTGGGGGAACGGAATCTCGATGCCGTATTCGCTGAGCTTGTCCTCGAGCGCCCACAGGTATGCGGCCCGGGTCCGCGTAGGGCGGCGTGCGCCCTGCCGGTTCACCCACACGAGCAACAGGAAATTGAGGCTGTTATCGCCGTATTCGACGAGCCAGACATCGGGCTCGCGGCCACGCATGTGAGTCAACGTATAGGGCACTCCCTCGCAGGCCTCTATGGCCGCCTTCCGGACCACTTCCTTGTCCGAACCGTAAGCGACCCCGAAAGGAATTCGCACGCGCAGGATGTGCTCGCCCAGAGTCCAGTTCGTGAGCTTCGTCGATACGAACTCCGAATTCGGCACGACGATGTCGATGTTGTCGTTCGTGTTGATCAGCGTGCTGCGCACGTTGATCGCCTTGACCGTACCGGTCAGCCCTGTGTCGAGCTCGATATAGTCGCCAACGCGCAGCGTGCGTTCGAAAAGTATGATCAATCCGGAAACGAAGTTGTTGACGATCGACTGAAGGCCGAAACCGATACCGACCGACAGAGCACCGGCGATGATCGCAATATTGGTAAAGCTCAGACCGATCGAGCTCAGCGCGATCAAAGCTGCGACGATGATAATCGTGTAGTGGGTTAGCCGGCTGATCGTGTACAAGGACGCTTGCGTGCCAACCGACTCCTTGCGGCCGACGCGGTTGATCGCGAATCGGATACCGCGCGAAAGCAGCCAGCCGATGATCAGTATGATGATTCCCCGTACGACGTCGCCGAGCGTCACGGGTGTCTCCTTGACCGAGAACAGCGTGGTGTCGGAAACCTCGGTCAGGCGAATCCAGGTCGTTCTCACGGTCCGGTAGGCATTGCTCGACCACTGCCGTAGCGTGCCCGAACTCTCCGCAATCGCATCGTCGACGGCCGTCATCAGCAGATCCAGATCGGCGACTGCGCTTTCGAGTTCGCCGATGTGCGCAAGCGTTTCCTGCGCTGTGCCGATACGCTGGTCGAGCACACGACGCGTGGCCCGATCCAGGCCGTCGCGGTCTATGCCTTGCACGGCCAGCAATTCATCCTCGGTCTGCCGCTTCCATTCCGGCAGGTAATTCTCGATGCTGCGCACGAGTTCCGACCATTCGACGGACGCATCCTCGATATCCGTCAGGTTGAGATCCGTACTCAGCTCGAGTTCCGTCCAGAAACGACGGGCCTGCGCGTTGGCGAGCATGGTTCGTGCGAGCCCCAGTTCGACTTCGGCATCCAGCGCTTGTTGCTGCGCCTCGCGTTGCCTTGACCGACCCTGAACGGTGTCAGCACCGATGCTGCTTGCTGCAATCTGGGTCTCGCGTTCGTGTTCGATGGCCGCGTCCACTGCGGCACGCCGGTCCTTGATGATGTCACCGAGCTTGTCGAGAGTCTGTTCGTCACCATCCGTGCCGAGACGAGTCAGCGCGAGATCAACGCGCTCTGCCTGCTCCTGCGCGTAATTACCGGCAAGCCGGGCGCTTTGCGTCAGTATCTCGAGACGGCGGGACGCGATGGCTTGCGCGGATCTGGCGCGAACGAGCCGCAACCCCGTCAGCCAGCGGTCATCGCCTTCGGCTGCGTCCAGGTATTCCTTGAACAACGCATCGCGCCGCTCACTTGAACCGTTGAGGATACGTCGCTCGCGTTCGACTTCGCTGGCTGCGGCGCGGGCCGCAAACCGGGCTTCGCGTGCCATCTCGGCAGCGTCCAGGAACTCGTCGATGCTGTACGTCGCCTGCGGCTCGGGCAACGTTTGCGGCTCAGCCTCGACTTCGCCGAGGAGTGACAGGTAGACCTCGAAATTATCGCGAACGGCGTCGACAATGGCCGGGGCGAGTTCCTGGTTTCGAGCGCCGAGACCGGCTATCTCCTCGTTGACCTGCGCGAGGAACGTCTCGATCCGTGGTCCCACGTTCTCCGGCGAGCCCTCGAAATAGCTCCACCAGTCCTGCTCGAGCGACGCTGGCTCGGGGAGCTGTGGCGGAGCGTTCTCGTCGGTTTCCTGGGCGACGGTCGGTGCAGCGACGAGCAGCCCGCAAAGCAAGGGGGCCAGCCAGTTCGGTCGCGCGATCTTCATGCGGATGGAGCATAACCCGTCAGGACACTGCTGCCCAGCGCCGACTCGGGGACGGAATGTATTTGTTGCAAGAAGGTAGAAAGTACGAGGATCGTGCAGGTCGTGACGATGGCAATCTTCGGGAATTGTCGTTTAGTTGAGTGGCCGCCACTGAAAAAGCAGACAGAAAGCGCTCGCGGCTAACGCAGTGGGGAAAATACGGATAATCCTGCAGTAGCGTGTTCGATTAAACTCGTGGGATGGGGGGCGATTAGCTCAGTTGGGAGAGCGCCGCACTCACATTGCGGAGGTCACTGGTTCGAGACCGGTATCGCCCACCATTTCTACAGATCGGTGTTTCGTAGCCGCAAGGCATTGCCGATAACGGACACCGAGCTCAGGCTCATCGCTGCCGCAGCGAGCATCGGGCTGAGCAGCAAGCCGAAGAACGGGTAGAGAATACCGGCCGCGATGGGAACGCCTGCCGTGTTGTAGGCGAATGCAAAGAACAGGTTCTGCCGGATGTTCTTCATCGTCGCGCGGCTCAGGTTGCGCGCTTTCGCGACTCCCAGCAGGTCGCCCCGTACCAGCGTAACGCCGGCGCTTTCGATTGCGACATCGGTGCCGGTGCCCATCGCGATGCCGATATCGGCCTGCGCAAGGGCGGGGGCGTCGTTGATGCCGTCGCCCGCCATCGCGACCACGGACCCCGCTTCCTGGAGCTCGCGCACGACACGGCTCTTGTCCTCGGGCGACACACCCGCGTGCACCTCGTCGATGCCGATCTCGCGAGCGACCGCTTCGGCCGTTGCTGCGTTGTCGCCGGTCATCATCACGACCTTGAGTCCCGCGGCGTGCAGCTGCCGGATCGCCTCGAGCGTTGTCTTCTTGATCGGGTCGGCGACACCGAGCAGTCCCGCCGGCTTACCGTCAACCGCGACAAACATCACCGTCTGGCCCTGCCTGCGGTATTCGTCGGCCCGGGATGCGAGCTCGTCGTCCCACGCGCCGGCTTCACGCATCAGCTTTTCATTGCCCACGGCGACCAGTTTGCCGCCGACCTCGGCTGTCGCGCCTTGCCCCGTAACCGATTGAAAATCCTTTTGATTTTCGAGCGTCAACGAGCGCTCTTTTGCGCCGCGAACGATTGCCGCGGCGAGCGGGTGCTCGCTCGCGGTCTCGACCGAAGCGGCGAGGGTGAGCAGCGAGCCTTCGCTGGCTTCGCCAATCGGCATCACCGTCACGAGTTCCGGGTGCCCCTCCGTCAGCGTCCCGGTCTTGTCCACGACTACCGTGTCGACCTTCTCGAATCCCTCGAGCGCTTCGGCGTTTTTGATGAGGATGCCGTTCTGCGCACCCTTGCCTGTGCCGACCATGATCGACATCGGCGTTGCGAGTCCCAGCGCGCACGGGCAGGCAATGATCAGCACCGCGACGGCATTGACGATGGCATAGGCCATGGCCGGCTCCGGTCCCAGCAGCCCCCAAGCCACGAACGCGATGATCGCGATGACGACGACGGCTGGTACGAACCAGCCGGCAACCACGTCGGCGACCCGCTGGATCGGGGCGCGGCTGCGCTGGGCTTCCGCGACCATCCGCACGATTTGCGAAAGCACGGTGTCGTCCCCGACCCTGGTGGCGACCATGACGAAGCTGCCCGTGCCGTTCACCGTGCCGCCGATCACCTTGTCGCCCGATGTTTTTTCGACCGGGACAGGCTCGCCGCTGATCATCGATTCGTCGATGTTGCTCTTGCCATCCTGTATCTCACCGTCGACCGGCACTTTCTCGCCGGGCCGCACGCGCAGTCGATCACCGCTGGCGACGTCGTCGAGCGAGACTTCTTCTTCGGAACCGTCGTCGGCGACGCGCCGCGCTGTCGGTGGCGCGAGCTCGAGCAGCGCCCGGATGGCGCCCGACGTCTGGCTGCGTGCTTTCAGTTCGAGCACCTGGCCGAGCAGGACGAGCGTCGTGATCACGGCGGCCGCTTCGAAGTAGACGGCCACGTGGCCGCCGGCGTCGCGAAAGGCATCCGGGAAGATGCCGGGTGCAAGTGTCGCAACCAGTGAGTAGCCGAACGCGACCGTCACGCCGAGCCCGATCAGCGTGAACATGTTGAGGTTCCAGGTGCGGATAGACTGCACGGCGCGCACGAAGAACGGCCAGCCGCCCCACAGGACGACCGGGGCTGCGAGTGCCAGCTGGAGCACCTGCCCCCAGCGCGCCGGCACGATGTCCGCAAGCGGCGCGCCGGGAATCATCTCACCCATTGCGTACACGAACAGCGGCAGCGTCAGCACCGCGCTGATCCGGAATCGCCGCCGCATGTCGTCGAGTTCGGACGTGTCCTCTTCACCAACGACGATGCCCTCCGGTTCCAGCGCCATGCCACACATGGGGCAACCCGAATTGCGCACATCACGAACCCCGGGGCACATCGGGCAGATGTAGACCGTGCCCTCGTATCCGGGCGGCACGAGGTCGTACTTGCCGGCCGGTACCGATTCGGCGGCGGCCCCGTGGCAGCAGCCGTGACCCTGCGGATGCTCTTCCTTCTCGGCGGGCGGTGGCTCGCTCGCCGCATGGCCGCCGTGGCAGCAGGCGTGTTCGTTACTCGGGTTGTGGCTCATGGATTGATAATCTCCGGGTGACGCGAGCGCCACAACAGGAATAATGCGGGAATCACGATCAGGGTCAATACGGTTGCGCTGACCATGCCGCCGACCATCGGTGCGGCGATGCGGCGCATTACCTCGGAGCCGGTGCCGCTGCCGAGCATGATCGGCAATAGGCCCACGATGATCGAGGCGACCGTCATCATGATCGGGCGCACACGCAGCAGCGCACCGTCGATGACGGCCTTCTGTACGTCCGCGACGCTGAGCGGCCTGCCTTCGGAGCGTGCGTCGGCCATGCGCCGCCGGATCGCAAGGTTGAGGTACACGAGCATGACGACACCGATCTCGACGGCTACACCGGCGAGGGCGATGAAGCCGACACCGACAGCCACCGAGAGTTCGTAGCCCAGCAGGTATAGCAGCCACAACCCTCCGATGAGCGCCATTGGCAGTGTGCCCAGGATGATCGCGACCTCCGGGAAGCGGCGGAAGTTGATGTACAGCAGCAGTGCGATGATCGCGAGCGTGACAGGCCCGACGATGGCGAGGCGCTCCTGCGCGCGCACCATGTATTCGTACTGGCCGGACCAGGCGAGCGAGTAACCCGTCGGCAGCTCGATCTCCTCTGCGACCACGCGCTGAGCCTCCGCGACGTAGGAGCCAAGGTCGCGATCGCTGATGTCCACGTAGGTCCAGCCGTTGAGCCTTGCGTTCTCGCTCTTGATGACGGGCGGACCGTCAACGACCTTGACCTCGGCAACGTCGGCGAGCGCGATGCGCGCGCCCTGCGGCGTTACTATGGGCAGGAGCCTGAGTTGCTCCACCGAATCGCGTACGCGCTGCGGATAGCGCAGGTTGACAGGGTAACGCTCTAGGCCCTCCACGGTCTGCGTGACGTTCATACCGCCAACGGCCGAGCGCACGACGTCCTGCACATCGGCGATGTTGAGGCCGAAGCGCGAGGCGCGCTTGCGGTCGATGTCGACGTCGATGTAACGGCCACCCGCAACGCGCTCCGAGTAGACCGACGCGGTGCCTTCGACGTTGGCAAGCACCTCTTCGAGTTTCTGCCCGATGCCTTCGATCACTTCGAGATCCGGCCCCGCCACCTTGATGCCGACCGGCGTCTTGATGCCCGTCGCAAGCATGTCGATGCGAGTCTTGATTGGCATCACCCAGGCATTCGTCAGGCCGGGATATTGCACGACCCGATCGAGTTCGGCGCGCAGTCCTTCGGGCGTCATGCCCTCGCGCCATTCCTCGCGCGGCTTGAGCTGGATGACCGTCTCGATCATTGTCAGCGGCGCCGGGTCCGTCGCCGTCTCCGCGCGGCCGATCTTGCCGAATACCTGTTTCACCTCGGGCACGGAGAGGATCATCTTGTCGGTTTGTTGCAGGATCTCGCGCGCCTTGTCGATGGAGACGCCCGGGTAGGTGGTGGGCATGTACATCAGGTCGCCTTCGTCGAGCGGTGGCATGAATTCCGAGCCCAGGCGCGTGGCGGGCCAGAGGCCGACGACGAGTATTAACAACGACACCACGAGGGTCGCTTTCGGCGCCCGGATGACCAGGTTGATGATTGGCCGGTAAGCGGCGATCAGGCCGCGGTTAATCGGGTTCCTGTCCTCCTGAACGATCTTGCCGCGGATGAAATAGCCCATGAGCACCGGCACCAGCGTGATCGACAGGCCGGCTGCTGCTGCCATCGCGTAGGTCTTGGTGAACGCGAGCGGCGCGAACAGGCGGCCCTCCTGTGCCTCCAGCGTGAATACGGGCAGGAAGCTCAGGGTGATGATAAGGAGCGAGAAGAACAGCGGCGGCCCGACCTCGGTCGCCGCTTCCTGCATGATGCGCCAGCGGTTTTCGTCCGTCAGCGGCTCCTTCTCGATGTGCTTGTGCACGTTTTCGATCATCACGATCGCCGCGTCGACCATCGCACCGATCGCAATGGCGATGCCGCCCAGAGACATGATGTTCGCGTTGATGCCCTGCAGGTGCATGACGATGAACGCGACCAGTATGCCCACCGGGAGGCTGAAGAAGATCACCGCCGACGAACGCAAGTGGAACAGGAATACGGCGCAGACGAGTGCGACGACGAGGAATTCCTCGACGAGCTTGCCCTGCAGGGTGTCCACGGCACGTTCGATCAGGTCGGAGCGATCGTAGGTCACGACGATTTCCACGCCATCGGGCAGGCTGCGCTCGAGCTCGACGAGTCGCGCCTTGACGAGATCGATGGTCCTGGATGCGTTCTCACCCCAGCGCATCACGATCACGCCGCCGACGACTTCGCCTTCGCCGTCGAGTTCGGCGATGCCGCGCCGCATCTGCGGCC
>CBDUCE010000063.1:0-14390 GCA_965365575.1 uncultured Gammaproteobacteria bacterium | reverse complement strand
GTGACCGAGAGCGGCGGATTCATGCAGCTGACCGGCGAAGTCGGAACCGGCAAGACCACGCTCGTGCGTACGCTGCTGCAGAACAAGCTTCCGAACAACGCCGATGTCGCGGTCGTCCTGAATCCACGCCTTTCCGTCCTCGAGTTTCTCGAGACCATCTGCGAGGAACTCGGAATTCTCGCGCCCGAAATTCGGGGCAGCGTCAAAGCGCTGGTGGACGCCCTCAACCACCAGCTGCTCAGGGCGCATGCCGAGGGCCGGCGCGTCATACTCGTCGTCGATGAAGCGCAGAACCTCTCTCGTGATGTACTGGAGCAGGTGCGGCTGCTGACCAATCTCGAGACGGCAAAGCAGAAGCTGCTGCAGATCATCCTCATCGGCCAGCCCGAACTCCGGGATCTGCTGGCGCGGGAGGACCTGCGTCAGCTCGCGCAGCGCATCACGGGACGCTACCACCTCGAACCCCTGTCTCGTGACGAAACGGCACAGTACATCGAGCACCGTCTGCGGGTGGCTGGCGCACTCGGCGAAGTATTCGACGGCCCCGCCAAGCGCGAGGTGTACCGGTTGACCAAGGGCGTACCGCGACTGATCAACGTCATCTGCGACCGCGCCCTGCTGGGCGCGTACAGCAAGGAAACACGGCGCGTCAACCGGCGACTGGTCCGGCGCGCAGCCACCGAGATCAAAGGCATGCCCTACCCGGCGCCGCTGTTGCGCTGGGCAATCCCCGTCATCGGCGTCGCCGCCATCGCGGTCATTGCCGCCAGCGTGTGGCCATTACTCGGACAGCGCGACGATCCGGCGCGCGCGGAGAAGACGATCGCCGCCGCCGGGTCAGGTACCGCGGCGCCCGTCAGCCAGGCGGCACAGATTGCGGCGGTCCCTGAAACGGCGCCCGGGCCCGAACCCCGGCCGGAACCCGGGCCCGAGCCCGAGGCGGAGGCGGAGGACGGGCCCGAGGCTGTGCCCGAAGCGACCCTCGATCAGCAATTACTGCTCTCAGGCGAACTGACCCGTCTCGCGCCGGCCTTCGAGGTGTTGTTTTCTCTCTGGGGCCTCGAATTCGACGAACCGATCACGAATGGCTGCGACCTGGCGCTAAGCGCCGGTTTCGCGTGCCTGATGCAGCGGGGCTCATGGAGCAGCCTGCGGCAACTGGACCGGCCGGCGATCCTGACGCTCACCGACAACCGCGGCAAAGAGCACCATGTCGTGCTCGAGGCCCTGCAGGGCGGCACGGCGCAGCTTTCGATCGCCGGTGTCAGCGTCACGCATGCGTTCCTGGACGTGACGGACCTGTGGTTTGGCGATTACATCCTGCTGTGGAGGCCACCGAACGGTGACCCGCTGGCCCTCGGCCGGGGTTCGCGCGGCGACAACGTGGTCTGGCTGCGCGAGAGCCTGGCCGCCATCGACGACCGCTACCGGGCGGAGCCACTCGACTCGAGCATCTACGACGCGGATCTCGAACAACGCGTAATCGATTTTCAGCGCGACCACCGGCTCGACGTGGACGGGCTCGCGGGACAACAGACACAGATCATCATCAACTCGCTGCTCGGGACGGAAGGCACGCCCCGGCTGACAACATCGAGGCTCGCCAGGGAATGACCAATGTCGTTCATACTTGATGCACTGAAGAAATCCGAGACCGAGCGGCAGCAGCAAGGTCCCTCGGATTTTACGAACGTCCCGTCCAGCAGCGAGTCGCGGGGCGCTCCTCGCTGGCTTTGGGCGCTCGGCTTGTTGCTGGCCGTGAACCTCGTCGTATTGCTCGTCGTCCTGGTGCAGAACGACACGCCGGAGACCGTCCCGGCACAGGCTTCGAGCGCACAACAAGAGCCGGCGGCGGGCCCATCGTTCTCCGAGAGAATCCGCGAGGCGCGTGAACGGGAATCGGCCAGCATGGCGAGCGCCGCGGCTATGCCCGAGCCCGCCACCGAGCCTGTGGCCGAGGCACCCTCGCCGGAGCCCACGCCGGCATCGGCCGAACCCCGGCCGCAGCCCGAGTTCACAGTCGCATCACTGCCGACGGCCGACGAACTGGTTGCCAACGGCCAGCTGCAGATGGCCGACCTGCACCTGGATGTCCACGTCTACAGTGACAATCCGGCCGAACGCTTCGTCTTCATCAACATGGTCAGGCACCGGGAGAGGTCGCGCCTTGCCGAGGGTCCACTGGTGCAGGAAATTACGCCCGATGGCGTTATCCTGGACTATGCCGGAACCCGCTTTCTGCTGCCGCGCGAGTAATTCGGGCCGCACCGCTTGAACGCCCCCGCCTCGACACAACTGGCCGCCGACGGCTTTGCAAACGCGCTGATCTCGGGCATTCATCGCGTTATCGACGACCAGGAATTACTCAACCAGATCAACGTATTTCCGGTGCCGGACGGCGATACGGGCACCAACCTGAGTCTCTCGCTCGGCACCGCCCTGCCGGTTCTTCAGCAATACGATGAAAAACACCTGGGGACCCTGCTGGCAGCGGTCGCCGACGCATTGCTGGATGGTGCCCGCGGTAATTCGGGCGCGATCATGGCGCAGTTCTTCCAGGGCATGAGCGACTCGGCCGGCGAGCTGAGCCGTTTCACGCCATACACCTTCGCGAAAGCGGTCTCCATGGGCAGCGACTACGCACACGATGCAATGTCGAAGCCGCGCGAAGGCACCATACTGTCGGTAATCGCCGTATTCGCGGCCAGTGTCGCCGAAGACGCCAGGCACAGCGTGGACGGCGGCTTCGCCGCGCTGGTCGGGAATGCGCTCGAAAGATCGAGACAAGCGCTCGCAGAAACCCAGCAGCAGCTCGATGTGCTGCGCAGGGCCGGCGTCGTCGATGCGGGCGCCAAGGGCTTTGTCGACCTCGTTGACGGCATGGCGGAATACCTCCGCACGGGCAACATCGTCGACAAACCCGACCTGTCGTTGCTCAGCGTCGAGGCGCCCCTGGTTACGGCCGGCAGCTCGCTGGAATCCGGTTACCGATTCTGCACGGAGTGCATCGTGACCGGTGTCGATATTGACCGGCGCAAGCTGCGCGAGGCGCTCGCGGATCTCGGTGACTCGCTCGTGCTTGCGGGCACCAAGCGCAAAGCCAGGATACATATTCATGTCGACGAGCCCGACCGCGTATTCGAGCTCGCCCGCAGGTACGGAGACGTCAGTGCGGAGAAAGCCGATGACATGCACCGGCAGCAAACCAGCAGCCACGATGCAGGCAGGCGCTTCGCGGTAATCACGGATTCCGCCGCCGACATACCCGACGAAGACATGGAGCGGCTGGATATCCACATGGTTCCCTGCCGCATTCAATTCGGTGATCGCGGTTACCTCGACAAGGTCAGTATCACGGCCGGCGAGTTCTTCAGGAAACTCGCAGCGAGCCCCGACCACCCAACGACGTCACAGCCGGCGCCCGGCGACTTCAGGCGCCAGTATCAATTCCTGGCGAGCCACTTCGCCGACGTATTGTCGATCAATCTCACCGGCAAGGTGAGCGGTACTCTGGAAGCGGCACGCTCCGCCGCCGAGCGCGTCAATGCCCATGGCCGGATCCACGTCATCAACTCGCGCAATGCATCGCTTGGCCAGGGACTCCTGGTCGTTGCCGCTGCCGAGTATGCAAAAGCCGGGCTGAACGTAGAGGATGCGATCGCTGCCGTGAACAGGCTGATACCGGATACCCGGACCTACGGCTTGCTGAAGGACCTGCGCTTCGCGGTGCGTGGCGGCCGGGTGCCGCGCTGGGTAAAGACCGTCGCCGACCTGCTGCGTGCCACGGCAATTATTCGCACCGTGCCCGACGGCCGCGTCGCCTCGGGCACATTCCTGTTCGGCCGCAAGAACCGGATCAGGCGATTTGCGCGGTACGTGGCGAAGCGAACGCCTGCCGCGGATTCCCTGGATGTCGCCATCGGCCATGCGGTTTGCCATGAAGACGCCGTCGAACTCGAACGCGAGTTGCGCGGTTGCTTCGACAATATCCACCGCACCACGATCACGGATATCGGTGCGGCGCTCGGCGCACACGGCGGACCGGGCACCCTGATCGTGGCCACCCAACCCTACTCGCGCCCGGACCGTTCCTAGCCTTCCAGCACCTCGCCGTCGGGATCGATCAGCTCGTCGCCTTCATTGCGCGCATTGTTGACACGCCGGTCCACGGGCCAGGCCCTCAGCCGGGGGCAATCCCGTGCTGCCGACGCGATCGGTTCGTCGTCGCCCGCGAGCCAGCGCTCCGCTCGGTGCGCATCGAGTATCACCGGCATGCGGTGATGCAGGGGTGCGAGAAAATCGTTCGCCTGCGTGGTGATGAGCGTTGCCGTTTCGAGCGACTCATCCGTTTCCTTGCTGCGCCAGCGTTCCCAGAGCCCGGCGAACGCGAACGGCTCCTCGCTTGCCAGCGAGATATACCACGGAATCTTGACCGAACCCTCACGGTGCCACTCGTAGAAGCCGTCGGCGAGCACGAGACAACGCCGGCGCCGGTAGGCGGCCCGAAAGGCGGGTTTCTCGGCGACCGTCTCGGCACGCGCATTGATCATGCGGTTACCGATCGCGGGATCCTTCGCCCAGAATGGCACGAGCCCCCATCTTAGTGCGACGAGTTCCCTGCGATCCGTCTCGTCCTCATGGCCGCGTACCGCCGCGATGTCCTGCGTCGGCGCAATGTTGAAACGAGGGCCGAGATCGACCGAACCGGCCGCGCCGAACAACGCAGCGGTCGCCTCGGCCGGGGAATAAAACGCGAAGCGGCCGCACATGGTTACTCCCGGATCCCGACGCCGTGATTCATCAGGTACAGGCAGGCCGAGAACAGCAGTACCACGAACCCGATGAGAATGACGTAGGCGTTAACGATGCTGATGTCCGAGGTTCCGAGGATGCCGTAACGAAACGCGTTCACCATGTAGAGAATCGGGTTCGCCTTGGACACCGTTTGCCAGAACTCGGGCAGCAGCGAAATCGAATAGAAGACGCCGCCAAGGTACGTCAGGGGCGTAAGAACGAATGTCGGTATGATGGAAATATCGTCGAACTTCTTCGCGAAAATGGCATTGATAAAGCCCGCAAGCGCGAAGACCGTCGATGACAGCAGCACGATGGAAATCGTCATGAGCGGATGCTGAACCTGCAGCCGCGTGAAGAACAGCGCGACCACCGTAACCAGTGCACCGACCATCAGGCCGCGCAACACACCGCCCGCAATGTGCCCGATGATGATCGCCGAATTCGACATGGGCGACACGAGCATTTCCTCGAGGTGGCGTCCGAACTTGGCGCCGAAAAACGACGAGACGACGTTGCCGTAAGAGTTCGTAATCACCGACATCATGATCAGCCCCGGCGCGATGTACTGCATGTAATCGAAACCGTCCATCGTGCCGATGCGCCGCCCGATCAGGTTACCGAAGATGATGAAGTACAGCGTCATCGTGATCGCGGGCGGCACGATGGTCTGCACCCAGATGCGCATGACCCGGATCATCTCCTTGCGGATCAGCGTCTTGATTGCGATTGCATTGAGGGCGAGGTTCATGCTTCCAGAACCTCCCGGCCGTCGCGCTGCTTGCTTTCGACAAGGCGCATGAACAACTCTTCGAGGCGATTTGCCTTGTTGCGGAGACTGACGACCCGGATTCCGCGGACATCCAGTTCATTGAACAGGTCATTGAGCGTCTTCGAGGCCCCGAGTTCCACCTCGAGCTCACTGCCGTCCAGGAGCTCCGTGCGGAAGCCGTCGAGTTCGGGCGCCTGCACCAGCTCGTCCGCGAGACTGAGCACGAATACTTCGCGCTGCAACTTGCGGAGAACGCGTCCCATCGGTGCGTCCTCGATGATCTCGCCCTCGTCGATGATCGCGACATGACGGCAAAGAGACTCGGCCTCTTCGAGGTAGTGTGTCGTCAGGATAATAGTCGTGCCGGCTGCGTTGATTTTCCGCAGGAATTCCCACATGGAACGGCGGATTTCGATATCGACGCCAGCCGTGGGCTCGTCCAGTATCAGCAACCTGGGTTCGTGAACGAGAGCACGGGCAATCATGAGCCGCCGCTTCATGCCGCCCGACAGGCTACGCGAAACGTCGTTGCGGCGGTCCCACAGCCGCAGCGCTCGCAGGTACTTTTCCGCACGCTCGTGGGCGAGACGTTTGTTCAGCCCGTAGTAACCGGCCTGGGTCAGCACGATATTGCCGACCTTCTCCCACTGGTTGATATTGAGCTCCTGCGGCACCAGCCCGATGCACCGCTTGGCCGCTTCGAGTTCTCGGTCGATACTGTGACCGAAAACCTCCACTTCGCCTGCAGTCTTGTTGACCAGCGACGAGATGATCCCGATGGCCGTCGTCTTGCCGGCGCCGTTCGGCCCGAGGAGTGCGTAGAAGTCTCCGACGGCGACGTTGAAGTTGATGCCCTTCAGCGCCTCCTTGCCGTTGGCGTAGGTCTTTCGCAGGTTTCTTATCGAAAGGGCATCCATCAGGCGGCGTATTGTAACCATGCCGTCGCCGCATCGACACAGCCAGGGCCGGCCGCGTCACCTGCCGCGCTTTCCCGACGTCCGAATTCGCGCGGGCGGTGTCTTGCAGGCAGCCGCGGCGAGCGCGCGGTAAGGCCGCAGCGGGGCATTCGTCAGCACCGTCTGCAGGGCGGCCACGCGTGCCGCGAGGCGCAGGTGCCGCCGGTTGCTGACGCCCGCGGTGAGCAGCTTGTCCCAGAGACCGGCCCTGCCGGCCATCCGCGGGGCAAGCAGCGTCTGGTCCTCCAGCGCCCGTGTGAACAAATCCATGAGCGTGCACGTGGCGAGTTGCTCGCACCAGGTCAGGCTGGCGCCGCTGACCAGCCGCGCGGCATAGGGATTGCGTTGCGCCAGCTGCCAGAGAAACCCCAGTGCCGCGGCCGTCAGCCGCGAGGCCGCTTCGTCACGTATTTGCATGCACTGCAGCAGGTCGCGGGTGTGCTGCGCCACGAACAACGATTGCCACCGGACCTCATCGTCCTCCGCCAGTGACATCAGCAGGAACGGTGTCCGAGCAAGACGTTCGCGTTGCTCGGGGCTCAGGTCAGCAAGCCGTGCGCGATTCTCGGGGGACATGGCGCTATCACCGGCGTTCCCGAGCGACCGCGTTCGTTGCCAGGCAATAAACGCAGTGTTCAGCACGAAGACATTGGTGAGGTCTGCTCGATCCGGGCCGTGGTAGGGCATGGCAACGCTCCTGTTGTCGAATCTCGACGGATTCTGTATTTACGAGATATTTTTTCTCGACCAATTATGGATAATAATGGCTGCATTATAAATTTATATGGGTATTTTTGATCAGAAAAGGAAAAATATGCGCCTGACAGACGACCGCTACGCCAATGAGAGGAGCCAGTTCGAGCTGGCGTTGCGCATGATTCGGCATGAAGCCCGCACCCGCACGATACGCGAGTGCACCGGGCTCTCGGACGACCGGATTCGCAAACTTTACAGCACCTATTTTCGCAATTCCGGGATTACGGAGGTCCGCCGCCGTCGCGGCAAATCACCGCGACAGATAACCCGCTTCGTGAAGAATGCGGACCACCAGCTGCAGTCGACCACCCTGGTGGCGCTCTACAACGCGGGGCTCTTGCTGCGTATCGATGACCGCAACCTCGTGCACCCATGCTGGCCGCGGCCCGATGTCGAATTCGGGCACCGCCTGTGCCGGGCCTTCGAAACCTACCTGCTACTGCACGAACGGCCGCTCCTGAGCTTCGAATGGGCGTGGACACTGCTGCACAGCATTTGCGGCAGAGAGGAACTCTACCTCGCCGTCTGCGCCCGATGTGACGGGCGCTACGTGCAGGATGCCTACGCGCTCGACCTCAAGACCTGCCCATGCTGCGAAATCGAGGCGGAACGTCGCCGGCGGCCCGGCATCAAGAGCTACGGTGGCGACTGATACGGCCCGCGGCATTCGGTTAAACTGCAGCACACGTTCGCGAGCCCCCGGGAGTTCGGTTGCAGGATCAAAACGTTTTTGCGGGCGCGTTCGTCGATCGTAGCGGCGAACGGCGCAAGGATCCCGAATGGCTTGCGCGGGCGGCCAGCAGCGACGAATGCCGCTTCGTGCCCGTCTGGGGTGACAGATGCCTGGCAGGGGGCGACCCGCCGCACGCCATCCTGATGTCGCGCCACCAGGTCGAACCCTTCATCGATGACGAGCACCTGATCTTCCTCGGCCTGTACCAGGACCGGCCGGCATTCGCGTTCTCGATCGACAGGAATCGGCCTGCGCCCTTCGCGAAACTCGGCGAATTCCACGACCTGCGGCTCCTGGGCACGATTCTGCCCCCGGACGAGGCCAACCTCGTCGCTCACGCGCGAGCCCTCGTGCTGTGGCACGCATCGCAGCTCTTCTGCGGCGTATGTGGCACCGCGGCACGACCGGAAGCCGGCGGTAACGCGCGGGTTTGCATGAACGCCGACTGTTGCCGGGTCATCTTCCCTCGGGTCGATCCGGCCATCATCGTGCAGGTATCGGACGGCGAGCGCTGCCTTCTCGGGCGCCAGGCCAGTTGGCCGCAAGGACTTTACTCGACGATCGCAGGATTCGCCGAGCCGGGCGAGAGCCTCGAAGACGCGGTCCGGCGTGAGGTCTACGAGGAGACGAACGTACACATCGGCGAAGTTCGCTATCACAGTTCCCAGCCGTGGCCGTTTCCGTCATCGCTGATGATCGGGTTCCAGGCGCAGGCTATCTCCTCCGAAATACGTCTGAACGACGCAGAACTCGAAGATGCGCAGTGGTTCACTCGCGAGGACCTGCGCTGCGAATTTCCGAAGCTGCCATCCACCGTCTCGATCGCGCGACGTCTCGTGGACCACTGGGTCGATCTCGGCGACTGAGCGGCGCGCCTGACCGGTGGCGTTGTTATGCTTCGAGTATGTGCCTCCTCGTCCTCGCCGTGCGAACGCATCCCCGGCTGCCCCTGATCGTTGCGGGCAATCGCGACGAGTTTCATACGCGCCCGACACAGGCCGCGCGCTGGTGGCCGGACAAGCGCAATATCGTGGGCGGCCGCGACCTGCAGGCCGGGGGCACGTGGCTCGCCGTGCACCGTAACGGCCGGTTCGCCGCCGTCACGAATTACCGCGATGCCCGCAGGGAGAGAGCTGGGCTGCGCTCGCGCGGGGAGCTGGTCACCGGCTTTCTCGACGCGGATGCGGGTGCCGTCGACTATTTGCAGTCGATCGAGAGCGGCGCTTATGCCGGTTTCAACCTGGTCGTGTCGGACGGCCAGTCCGCCGGCTATCTTTCGAATCGTGGCGCCGGCCTGCGCGAATTGGCGCCGGGCATCTACGGGCTCAGTAACGCAACGCTCGACGATCCCTGGACCAAGGTGACGCGAACGAAGGCCAGGCTGGCCGACCTGATCGATGCGGACGACGTCAACGCAACGACCCTCATGCGCATGCTCGGCGACCGGGAAAAAGCATCGGTTGACGAGGTGGAGACGAACGGGCTGTCGTTCTCGATGGCGCACACGCTAACCGCTCCGTTCATCATCCACCCGGAATACGGCACTCGCTGTTCAACCGTGATGACGATTGACGACGGCGGCAGCGTGCGTTTCCTGGAGCGACGCTTCAATCCCGACGGCCGCGTGAGCGGCGAATCGGCGTACGCTTTCGAATCAGGGCAGGCTGCCGAGTAGCCACGTTCGGATGTCGTCGATCTCCTGCGGGCACACGGCGTGTGCCATCGGGTAGTCGTGCCAGTCGACGTGGAAGCCGGCATCAACAAGCGCGTCTGCCGCAGAACGCCCGTACTGCATCGGTATCATCGGGTCGAAGCGACCGTGCGCCATAAAAACGGGTGTGGTCGTGATCAGTCCGTCGCCCTTCAGAGCGTCCGGCAACGGAAGCCAGGTCGACAGCGCCATCAGCCCTCCCAGCTTCCCGCCGGACCGCAGTACCGTGTTGATCGCAATCGCCCCGCCCTGGGAGAAGCCGGCGAGTACGATACGGCCGGGGTCGATGCCCCGCTGCTCCTCGCGAGCGATGAGCGCCTCGAGCATGTCGCTGCTCTCGTTGATCCCGGCGGCATCAACCGGCCCGTTGCGGTCGAGCGAGATAATGTCGTACCAGGCGCGCATCGCCATGCCGCCGTTCAGCGTCACGGGCCTCACCGGCGCATGCGGAAATACGAACCGCAGCGGCAGCGTATCGGGCAGCCGCAGCTCGGGGACGATCGGCTCGAAATCGTGGCCGTCGGCGCCGAGGCCGTGCAGCCAGATGACACTTGCGGACGGCTCGGAACCGGTCTCGATTTCGACGGTTTGCGGATCGGACATGGATGCTCCAGGGGCTGTGCTTTGATGCGGAATAGTCGGAGGCGCGCAGTTTAGCCGGAACCCGGCAATAAATCCTTGACGATATATGCGCATGATGTTATTTCTATGCGCATATTTATGCGATATTGATCATGCCGAACGCCAACAGCGACCAGGGCGAGCGCCGCAGCGCGATTCGCGAACTGCTGGGCCGGGGACCGATCCCGACCCAGCAGTCGCTCGTGGGGGAACTCGCCCGGCGCGGATTCGCGGCAACGCAGTCCAGCGTGAGCCGGGACCTCAGGGAGATCGGCGCAGTCAAGACCGCGCGCGGCTACGAACTCGAAGCCGGGGACCTCGCCGACAAGCCGGAGTTGAATGCGATCGGCGAGTTCGTTCGCGCGATTCTGCCCGCCGGCCCGCATTTGCTCGTGCTTCGTACCGCCGTGGGTGCCGCGCAGCGCGTCGCCCTCGCGCTCGATCGCGCCGACTGGCCCGAAATCGTGGGCAACATCGGCGGCGACGACACCGTATTCGTGGCCACCGACTCCGCCAACCATCAGAAGATTCTGGCCGCCAGGCTCGAACGCATCGTCGCGCGATGATGCGCGCCAACCCGGGAGCATACTCGTGAGCAACGTTGAGACACCGATCATTCTTGCGTTTTCGGGCGGCCTGGATACGTCGTTTTGCGTGCCGTGGCTCAAGGAAACCTATGGCCGCGAGGTCGTCACGGCGACGGTCGATACGGGCGGCATCGATGCCGACGCCGCGAAAGCACTCGAAGAGCGCGCCTACGCCCTCGGCGCCCTGGAGCACGTGCTTATCGACGCCCGGCAGGATTTCTTCGACACGGTCATTCGCTACCTGATCGCGGGCAACGTGCTCAGGGGCAACGCCTACCCGCTGTGCGTCGGCGCGGAGCGCGGGCTGCAGGCGTCGCGGCTCGCGGCGATCGCCAATGAACGCGGGGCGACGACCGTCGCTCACGGCTGCACGGCGGCCGGCAACGACCAGGTTCGTTTCGAAGTCGCACTGCGGACACTGAGCCCCGGTCTCGAAGTGCTGGCACCGGTGCGTGACAACAGCTGGGTGCGGGACGAGCAGCTCGCCTATCTCGAGAAACACGGGTTGCCGCTGCCGGCGCAGGGTTCCGCTTATTCGATCAACCGCGGTTTGTGGGGAATCACCATCGGCGGGCGGGAGACCCTCACGTCGCAGAACTCGATCCCCGAGGACGCCTGGGTACTTTCCGCAAACGCCTTCAGCGAGCCACTGGAATCCAGCCGGCACACGCTGGGGTTCGAGGACGGCATCCCGGTAGCGCTCGACGACGAAACGTTTTCACCCGTCGCACTGATCGAGGCGCTGGAAAAACTGGCAGGCCGCTACGGCATTGGCCGCGGCATTCACCTGGGTGATACCGTGCTCGGCACCAAGGGCCGGGTCGCTTTCGAGGCGCCAGCCGCCATCACCCTGATTACCGCACACCGCGAACTGGAGAAGCTGGTGCTCAGCGCGCAGCAAGCACGCGTCAAGGACGGCCTCGCCGCTGTTTATGGCGACCTCGTGCACGAAGGCAAGCAGCTCGACCTCGTGTGCGCCGACATCGAAGCGTTGCTCGAGTCGTCCCAGCAACGGGTCAGCGGCAGCGTCACGTTTACGCTGCGCCCGGGCGCGCTGTTCATCGACGGCGTCGACTCGCCGCACTCGTTGCTCGCAGCGACCAAGGGTGTCTACGGGGAATCGGCCGGCGAGTGGACGCCGGCCGACGCGCTTGGCTACGCGCGCATCCTGTCCCTGACGGGCTCGCTGCAAACCCGCGCCTCCGGAGGCGAGACGTGAAATCGGTGTTCGTCGACAAGGTTGCTTCGGTCGCGCAACACAGCGACCTGAGCAACAAGCTGAGACTGTCGCCGGACATACCCTGTGACGAGGGCGTGCTGGTCGCCGTTCGCGTCTTGAACAACAAGGCGCGTTACAACCAGCTCGAACTTACGTCCGGCCGCATGGCCACGGTGACCCAGGGCGATATCGTGGTGGGCGCACTCGGGCACCGCAAGGCGCTGCTGGGCTACTCGGGCCACCTGCCCACAAAACTCGCCGTCGGCGACACGATCCAGCTTCTCAACATCGGCGGCGTCCTCGGCATATGCGATTCGGCGAATCCCGACGTCGGGCCGCCGTTCGACTGTGAAGTCCTGGGCACCGTGCTGCACTTCCCGTACCTCGGCGAGCGTATCGGCGTGCCCGCCCGTGCCGGCGAGCAGGCCTTCAACCCGGACGCTCCGCTGGATACGCAGGGCGTCCCGGTCGTGGCGCTCGCCGGTACCTGCATGGATTCGGGCAAGACGGCCGCCGCCTGCGCCATCGTCAGCCGCCTGCGGCACCGCGGACTGCACGTCGCCGCCTGCAAGGCAACGGGCGTATCGCTGCGCCGCGATATCCTCGCGATGCAGGATGCGGGCGCAACGGAGACGATGATCTTCTCCGATCTCGGTATCGTGACGACGACGGCGGAAAACGGGCCAGCGCTGACGCGGTCTTTGCTAACCAGCCTCGCCGGCGAACGGCCGGACGTCATCGTGCTCGAACTCGGTGACGGCCTGCTCGGCGCCTACGGCGTGGAGGCCATACTCTCTGATGTAGCGATCCGCGCAGCCCTGACGGCGGTCGTGCTGTGCGCCAACGACCCGGTCGCGGCCTGGGGCGGCGCGAAGATCCTCAGGGAACAGTTCGAAATCGAGCCTGCCGTCGTGACCGGTCCGGCAACCGACAATGCCGTCGGCATCGACCCGATATCGGAGCGGCTAGAGATGCCCGCGATCAATGCGCTGTCGAACGGCGTCGCTCTCGGCGACCACCTCTTCGGCGTGCTGCGCGGGGGGCAGAAATGACCTCCATTCCCGCGGTCGTGCTCGGTGCAACCGGCTATGTCGGCGGCGAGTTGTTGCGGCTCATTGCGGCGCACCCGCACTTCGACCTGGCCGCTGCCGTCTCCGAGAGCCGGGCCGGCGAGCCGGTCAGCAAGACCTTCCCGCACCTGGCCAGCGCTTGCGGCGATACGCCGTTCGCGGCCCATGGCGCGTGGCTGGACGGGGTCCCCGCCAACTCGCCCCTGGCGCTGTTCTCCGCCGCGCCGCACGGCGCGTCGGCGACCATGATCGCAAACGTCCTCGAACAGGCACACGCCCGGGGTATCGCTGTCCACACGGTGGACGTGTCCGCCGACTTCCGTTACCGCGACGCTGCAGCCTACGAAGCGGTGTACGGCAGCAGTCACGGTGCGCGAGAGCTGCTCGGCGATTTCGTATGCGCCGTGCCGGAACATCTCGCGGGCACCGACACGCAGCATGTTGCCCACCCGGGCTGCTTCGCGACCGCCATACTCCTTGCCGCGGTGCCGCTGCTGCAATCCGGGCTCGTCGCGCCGGAATTGTTCGTCACCGGGATCACTGGCAGCACCGGTTCGGGACGTACGCCGCAAGCGGGTACGCATCACCCGGAACGCCACAGCAATCTCTATGCCTACAAGGCCCTGGCCCACCGGCATACGCCGGAGATCGTCAACCTCGCCGAGACGGCATCCGGGACCCGTGCCCGTGTAAACTTCGTGCCCCATTCGGGGCCCTTTGCGCGGGGCATATTCGCCACGGTGCAGGCAAAGACGGCGGGCAAGGTCTCCGTTGACGCGCTGCGTGAGTATTTCGAAGCGCGGTATTCGGACACACCGTTCGTACGAATCGTCGACGGCTCGCCGAAGCTCAAGAACGTCGTGGCCAGCAACATGGCCGAGATCGGGATTGCGTATTCGGGCGAAACAGTGGTCGTGATGTCGGTCAGCAGCAAGGCCTACCTGCCGGGCCTGAACTCTCGCAACGAGTTCATTCGTTTTGGTGCTCACGCGAGTGACGCCGAAGTTGTCTTGCAACACAACGAGGCAGTTCGATTGATGGAAATGGTCTATGGTCGGATTGGTACAGAAAATATAAAACGCGAATTACTTTACTGGATGGGCGAGTCAAAAAATGCACTTGGGCAATATGATAAAGCACAAGAGTACTTAAATAACACTGCAGATGTGAG
>CBDUCE010000062.1:0-14397 GCA_965365575.1 uncultured Gammaproteobacteria bacterium | reverse complement strand
GCGGGCTTTGCGAAGTTCTCGCTGTTGGCGATCATCGTTGTGATTGGCTTCGCGCTCGCCCTGTACGCCGCGATTGGCAACCCGGGCCTGGAGAGCAAGACACCCGACGTTGATGCTGCGGGCGCCACAGCGTCTCAAGGTGAGGCAACCGCAGCGCGTGACAAAGCCGCTTCCGTTGAAACGTTGCTGGCTGGACTGGAGGAGCGGCTCCGTTCGAACCCGGATGATGGAAAAGGCTGGCTGTTGCTGGCGAAGTCCTATGAACACGTAGGGCGGAACGCTGATGCTGCGCAGGCCTATGCCAAAGCGGCTGCTCTCGGGGTTACGGATGAGCTTTTGGACACGCGCCTCGGCGCCGATGAGCCGGCAGTCGTGGATGCCTTCACCGAGATCCGCGGGCACCTGAGCTATGTGCGATCGGTCGCCGATCGGATCGGACCAGATGACGTCGTATTCATTACGGCAAAGGCCGAAGGCAATCCGATGCCACTCGCAGTATTGCGGCGATCTGCATCCGAGTTGCCGTTTGATTTTGTGCTGAGCGACGAAGCTTCAATGGTCAAGGGCGGTGGAATTTCAACCGCGAGCGAAATTGTCGTGACTGCAAAAGTGTCGAAGTCGGGTGACGCGCTGAATACCGCTGCCGATCTGCAGGCGAAAGCGGGACCAGTCGATCCTGCCAATGCGGGTTTCCTGGAGCTCGTGATCGGCGCTGCACCAACGGATATGGAATAAAGAAGAGATTTGGGAATCCGCAGTTATGAATGAAACAGTCCTGGACCGTCCCATCGCAATGCCTCAGCCTGCGGCAAGAACGCTCAAGAAACGTCCGCGCCGGGGTAGCGGCGCACTGCGTTGGTACAGCATGCTGACAGTACTCATCGTGGCGGGCTGGTACGCGCGCGACCTCAAGCTCATCACGCCCGAGGAAGGTATCGGCTACTGGCTGGGAATCGCCGGCGGCTCGCTCATGTTGCTGCTCCTGCTGTACCCCTTGCGAAAGCGTATACGCTTCCTGCACGGCCTGGGCGCGACCAAGCACTGGTTTCGTATGCACATGATCTTCGGATTGGTCGGTCCGCTACTGATCCTCTACCACAGCAACTATCAACTCGGTTCTTTCAACAGCCAGGTCGCCTTTTACTGCATGTTACTCGTGGCAGGCAGTGGCATTATCGGGCGCCATTTCTACGCCGCCATACATCGCGGCCTGTACGGAAGAAAGACCTCGCTGCAGGAATTACAGAATGACCTCAAGGCCTCTGTAGAAAAGAGCCACGGTCTCGCGAAATTGATGCCGAAGCTGGTCGCACGACTGGACAAGTTGTCTGCTGAACTTCAGAGCGACAGAATCCGGCAAACCATCGGCATTCGCCGCAGTTTGAAATGGACATTCACACACAGTCTCATACGGCTGTCACTTTTGTGGACGGCACGCAGAGAGCTGCAGGTGGCGGCTGTGCAGTACCCGGTCGTCGCCCGGGAACGAAAACGCATTTATCGAACGGCTGCGCGGTATATCCGCGACTACACCGTTCTCACCGGCCGAGTCGCGCAATACTCGTTCTACGAGCGTTTGTTCGGTCTCTGGCATGTACTGCATCTGCCTATATTTTTCATGATGGTGCTGTCAGCGCTCGTGCACGTACTCGCGGTTCACATGTACTAGAAACGGTGATGTCAGCCGCATGAGATATGGACTTCTTCTCACTGGATTAACGATGGCATTGGCGATACTCGCTCATCAACCCGCCCATGCCCAGATCGAAACCCTGGTTATGCCCGGGAAAGTCATCGAGGGCCATGCCGAGTATGAGAACGAGTGCTCCCTGTGCCATCAGAAATTCGAAAGAGGCAAACAACGCGCGCTTTGCCTTGACTGCCACGAGGACATCGCCGCGGACATCGAGAAGCCCGCGGGCTTCCACGGACGGAACAGGAGAGCCGGGAACGCCCCCTGTGCGAGATGCCATACCGATCACGAGGGCCGCGATGCCGACATCATGAACCTCGACGAGGATACCTTCGACCATGACTTCACGGACTTCCCCCTGCTCGGCAGGCACGGGGAGACGGAGTGCACGGAATGCCACGCAGCCGGCGAAAAGCATCGTGACGCGCCCGGCGACTGCTTCGCCTGCCACGAAGAAAACAACCCGCACGGCGATACGCTCGGCACGGCGTGTGGTGAGTGTCATTCACCGGTGAAATGGCAGGACGTCGAATTCGATCACGACGCCACCGGCTACCCATTAATCGGCAAGCATCAGGAGCCCGCCTGCCTGGACTGCCATGAAGACAGCACGTTCAAAAACGCGCCGACGGCGTGCTACGACTGTCACGCAGAAGACGATGCACACGATGGCCGCAGCGGTAGTGAATGCGGAAACTGTCACAGCCCGAAGGGGTGGGACGACACGAGTTTCGATCACAACCGCGATACGGGCTTTATTCTCGACAGCAAGCATGCCGAGCAGGAATGTGGCGGCTGCCACAGCGATGACCCGTTCTCCGATGAACTCGATACGGCCTGCGTTTCATGCCACCTCGAGAACGACAATCACGACGGGCATTTCGGCGAAAACTGCGATTCCTGTCACGTCAGCAGCGGCTGGCCCGAAGTGCGCTTCGATCATGAGGAAGACGCCGGCTACGAGCTGATCGGTGCGCACGGCGAAGCCGAGTGTACCGCCTGCCACATCGAGCCGTTATTCGAAGCGGAACTGACTCGAGACTGTCTCGCATGCCACGAGGACGACGACGCCCATGAGGGCTCACAAGGCACCCAGTGCCTGGACTGTCACAGAGAGTCATCGTGGAAGGATGATGTCTTCTTCGACCACGATCTCACCCGCTTCCCGTTGCTGGGCAAACATGCGGAGACGGATTGCGGCGAGTGTCACGAATCTCACGTATTTCGTGACGCCCCCGAACACTGCATCGGTTGCCATCGTGAGAACGACTCGCACGAAAGGCGCTTCGGCGAGGATTGTGCACTCTGCCACAACCCGGTCGATTGGCAGCAGTGGCGGTTCGATCACGACAAGCAGACCGGCTTCCCGCTCGACGGTGCTCACGCGGACGTCGCGTGCGAAAGCTGCCATCGGCAGTCGCTCGCTGCGCAGACGCGCCTGGGCCGGAACTGCGCAGACTGTCATCGTTCCGATGACATCCACGACGGTGAGTTCGGACCCGACTGCGGCCGTTGCCACACGGCGGCCTCGTTTCGAGATGTGAGGTCAATACGATGAGTGGACCTACTCGCAACCCGATGCGGGCAGTGCAATTTGCCAGCCTGGCACTATTGGTGCTGCTGTCTCTCGGCCTGGCGCCTGAAGCAGCCGCGCAGGGACAGTTCGACCACTTCAGCACCGGGTTCCAGCTGGATGGCGCCCATACCAACGTGAGCTGCGATCGCTGCCACACGGGCGGCAAGTTCCAGGGCACGAACCCCGCGTGTATCAGCTGCCATTCGGCGATCGGAGCGGTACAGGCAACGGCAAAACCCGCCAATCACATTTCGAGTTCCGAAATATGCGCCGACTGCCACACGACGGCCGCCTGGAGCCCCGTTGCGTACATGGATCATGCCGCCGTGACAGGCAGCTGCATGAATTGCCACGGTGGAATTGTCGCGACCGGAAAACCGGCGGGGCACATCCAGTCGAGTGACCAATGTGACGATTGTCACCAGACGGTGGCCTGGATACCGGCAGCCTTCGATCACGGCAATATCACGGGCGGATGCTTCGGCTGTCACAACGGCGTTGACGCGACGGGCAGAAATGCCGCCCATATCGCTACGACAAATGTCTGCGAGGATTGCCACAACACAGCAGCCTTTGCGCCTGCGACGACGGTCGACCATACGCAGGTCATCGGTACCTGCTTTGCCTGCCACAACGGCGCAACTGCAGCCGGCAAAGACCCGATGCACATCACCAGCTCAGACAATTGCGACGAATGTCATACGACTGTGGCATGGACGCCGGCTGCATTCGATCACGCCAATGTCACGGCCCCCTGTTTCAGCTGCCATGACGGCGTGCAGGCAACCGGCAAGGACCCGAACCACATCGTTACCACCAATCTTTGCGAAGACTGCCACAACAATGTGGTCTGGACGCCCGCCGACGCCGTCGACCACACCCAGGTCATCGGTACCTGCTTCTCCTGCCATAACGGCACGATCGCGAGCGGCAAGAACCCGACGCATATCGCGAGCGGCGATAACTGCGACGACTGCCACACGACGACAGCATGGATTCCGGCGAATTTCGACCACCTCGACATTACCGGCAACTGCTTCGACTGCCATAACGGCACGGATACGACGGGCAAGGATCCCAACCATCTCAATACGACCAACGTCTGCGAGGACTGCCACAACACCGCCGTCTGGACGCCGGCCGACATGGTCGACCACACGCAGGTGGCAGGCGCCTGCTTCTCGTGTCACAACGGCACCGTTGCGAGCGGCAAGAATCCGACGCATGTCACGAGCGGCGATAACTGCGACGACTGCCACACGACCAACGCCTGGGTCCCGGCCAATTTCGATCACACCAATATCACCGGCAACTGCTTCGATTGTCACAACGGCACGGATGCAACCGGCAAGGACCCGAACCACATCAACACCACGAACGTGTGTGAAGACTGCCACAACAATGTGGTCTGGACGCCCGCCGACACCATTGACCACGCGCAGGTCATAGGCAGCTGCTTCGGCTGTCACAACGGCACGACGGCCACGGGCAAAGACCCGAATCACATCAATACGAGCGAAGTCTGCGAGGACTGCCACAACAGTAATGCCTGGGCGCCGGCGGATTCAGTGGACCATACGCAGGTGATCGGCGCCTGTTTTTCGTGCCACAACGGCACGATCGCAACCGGCAAGGACGCAAATCACATCACCAGTGGCAATAACTGCGACGACTGCCACTTAACTACGGCATGGATTCCGGCGAACTTCGACCACACCAATATCATCGGCAACTGCTTCGATTGCCACAATGGCACGGATGCAACCGGCAAGGGCCCGATTCACGTCAACACCACGAATGTGTGCGAAGACTGCCACAACACGGTTGTCTGGGCACCGGCCGATATGGTCGACCATACGCAGGTGATCGGCGCCTGCTTCTCCTGCCACAACGGCACGATAGCGACCGGCAAGAACCCTGCTCACGTCACCAGTAGTGACACCTGCGACGACTGTCATACAACCGTCGCCTGGATACCGGCGAATTTCGATCATGCCAATATCGTCGACAGCTGCTTTACCTGTCATAACGGCACCACGGCAACGGGCAAGGGCCCGAATCACGTCAACACCACGAATGTGTGCGAAGACTGCCACAACAACGTCGTTTGGACACCGGCGGATACCGTCGATCACACGCAGGTCATCGGCAGTTGCTTCACCTGTCACAACGGCACGGACGCATCGGGCAAAGACCCGAATCACATGAACACGAGCAACGTCTGTCAGGACTGTCACAATACCAATGTCTGGACGCCAGCCGACGCGGTCGACCACACACAGGTTCTTGGGATCTGCTCGTCCTGCCATAACGGCGCGATTGCCACCGGCAAGCATCCGGCCCATATCAACACTGGCGACAACTGCGATGATTGCCACACGACGGTCGCCTGGCTCCCCGCGAATTTCGACCACGCCAACATCACGGGCAACTGCTTCGAGTGCCATAACGGCACCGACGCGACCGGCAAAGGACTGGCACACCCGCAAACTACAAACGTTTGTGAGGACTGCCACTCCACGACTGCCTGGAGCCCGGTCCTGAGAGTCGATCACACGCAGGTCCTCGGTTCGTGTTCATCCTGCCATGATGGCGTCATCGCCACGGGCAGGAATCCGGGCCACTTCGTCTCGCCGAAGGAGTGCAACGTCTGTCACGACACGATGGCCTGGATACCGCATAACTATATGCACACCGGGCTACCTTACGAACCGCTGGATCATCGCGGCAACTTCGCGTGCACGCGTTGCCACCAGAACAATTCCGAGGCCGTTAACTGGCCGAGCCCCACGTTCCAGCCTGATTGTGCCGGCTGTCATGCGAATGATTTCGCACGCAAGGGCAAGCACAACGGCGGCGAGAACGGCACCGTTTCGCAGAATCGGAATTGCGGTGGCAGCGGCTGTCACAGGATTTCGGACAGTGAATTCTAGACAGAAACCCAACAGCTGGTGCGTCACGGCACTCGCCGTATCGCTGCTCCTCCTGGCCGCGCCATCGCATGCGGGCCCGGGGTTTATTGCCTCGAGCCGGGTTAGCAAAGGCAGTGTGTATACGGAGGTCTCGTTGCAGTTCCGATGCAATGTGCACTACGTCGATCACGATCCTTCCGGCGAGAGCGACGTTCTCCGAATCAGGCTCGAGACGACGACGGTTTGCGCCGGGTCGCCGCCAACAGTCGCATTGTCGCGTGAACAGCACCGCCCGGTCGCGGCCGACGACGCTCTCCTGGACAGCATCGAGTACGATGGCCAGACCCCGGGCGGCGAATACCTGCGTCTCAACTTCGTCGAAGACGTACGTTTCGACGTAGTTCAGGACGACCGGTCGAACTGGATAACGATCCGGGTATTTGCGACCCGGCAGGAACCCGTCGCAGTGGCTGCTGCGCCGGCGGATGCCGGGCGGCGAATGGTGCGCCGGGCGGCGGAACCCGCCCCGCGGTATGTCATCAACCTGGAATCGCGGGAGCGGCCACCGGCAACCGGCGATTTTCCCGCCGTCGCGCTGTCTGACGACAGGAAACTTTTCGTCTCGGAAGCGACCATCGACGGTACAAAGTGGTACCGGATCCGGGTCGGTTACTACGCTTCCGCCGAAGAGGCGGCCAGGGAACTTCGGGTCCTGCGCAGCCAGTATCCGGGCGCATGGATTGCGCGCGCTGATTCGGCAGTGGCCGACATTCGCACGACGGCCGCCGCGCCAGTTACCAATGTGGCGATCGCAACGCCGCCGCCGGCCGAGTCGACCCCGGTTGGCGCCGCAGAGATCGACGAGGTTGCCTCCCTGATGGCCGACGCGCGGCGCGCCATGACCGCCGGGGAGCTATCGAAAGCCGTGCAGATATACACCAAGGTGTTGCAGCTACCGTCGAACAATTTCCAGCCCGAAGCGCAGGAATTTCTCGCATTGGCGCGTGAGAGAAACGGGCAGATCGCGCACGCCAAAGCGGAGTACCAGCGCTACCTCGACGAGTATCCTGACGAGGAAGGTGCGGACAGGGTCCGGCAACGCCTGGCAGCGCTTCTTGCGGCCGGCGGAAGCGCGATGGCGAGTGCCTCGACGACGGGAAGCCCCGATGCACCACGACGAGCCGCAAGGAACACCCCGTGGAGCGTTCGCACGTTCCTGTCCCAGTACTACCGGCGCGACGTCAACCAGGTAAACGACCAGGAAGAGATCGTCAACCAATCGTCCCTGTATACGGACGTCAGTATCGACGCCAGACGCCGCGGCGAACGTTTCGATCTCTCGACGCGGATTACCGCGGGCTATCGCAATGACTTGATGGGCGACACCGGCCGCAGCAGCAGCGGCAACGATTTTCGCCTCTCGTACGCCTATGCGGATCTGGCGGATTCGCGCACCGGGCTGCGCGGTCGCCTCGGCCGACAAACCCGTAACACCGGCGGCGTGCTCGGCCGTTTCGACGGACTCAATCTCACCTATGCGCTCAACGAGCGGCTGCGTTTCGAGGCAGTCACAGGAGAACCCGTCTACTCCACGTCGAGTGAAACCAACGACTCCAGGTATTTCTATGGTGTCAGCTCGACTTTCGCCCCTTTCAGCGAGGCACTCGACATAGGTGTGTTCTTCCTCGAGCAAAGCATCGAGGGACTGACCGACAGGCAGTCTGTGGGTGCCGAGATGCGCTACTTCGGCGCCGAGCAATCCTTATGGGGCGTCGTCAATTACGACACCGAATTCGCGGAACTCGGCAGTGTCTTCCTGCAGGGCAGCGTGCGGCTTCCGGCCAACTTTACCGTGACCGGCCTGATTGACAGCCGCAGAAGCCCTTTCCTCAGCCTGGGCAATGCACTGGTCGGCCAGCAGGTGCAGAATTTCGAGGATCTCAGAGTGTTGTTCACGGAAGACGAACTCCGCCGGTTCGCCCTGGATCGCTCACCCGAGGTCACGACCTATTCCATGGGCATGTCGCGCCCGTTCACGCCCAAGCTGCAGGTCAACCTGAACGCAAGCCTGTCTCTTATTGGTGCGACGCCGGAATCCGGCGGAGTTTTTGCGACGCAGGAATCTGAATACAGCTATTACTCGGCGGACCTGGTCGCGAGCAGCCTCATCACCGAAGGTGATGTCGGCATCCTGGGTCTGCGTTATGCGGTATCTGAAACGACCGACGTATATTCCGTCAATATGGACATGCGCTTTCCGATCGGCCGCACGTGGCGGATCAATCCCCGTTTGCGCATCGATTACCGCGAGATCAACACGGATCAGAGTACTCAATGGATTTACAGTCCCGGGATCCGGGTGCAATACCGCCCCGCCAGGCGGGTACGGCTCGAACTCGAGGCGGGCAAGCAATTTTCCCAGCGCGACATGGAGTTGACCGACCTGGACCGCGAGTCTTACTTTATCAACCTCGGTTATCAGTTCTTCTATTGAGGCATTTGCCCATGCGCGGCTGGAGTCACTTTGTCGGAATCCTTGCGCTCGCCGCCCAGATCTCGGCGTGTTCAACACCATCGTCCCTGGTTCACGAGACGCTCGATCCCGTAACCGGTGTGACGGTCCTCCGTGCCACGGCTCCTGTCGTGCTTTACCATGACAATTCAGGCTATGCGGCACACGCAAGAGATTACGTGTACCTCGGCCCGGTCGAGGTTAATCGCATGGGCAGCTACTCCTATTACCTGTGGCTGGGTATCTGGAGCACGATCCGTTACGAGGACCGGCAATCCGAACAACGCGACGGCTTCGAGTCCGTCATCCTGTTCGTGGATGGCGAGCCTCTGCCGCTCGAATTCGCGGGCTGGACGCTCGACGCCATTGGTGTAACGGAGCCTGTCTACGTCAAGCCCGTAGCTTCAGCTGCGGACGCCTATTACCGGGTTACGATGGACCAGATTCGTCTGATCGCGGAAGCCGACGTTATCCAGCTGCATGCCGGCACGGCGAAACCGCGTACATACGCGCTTTGGGAAAGCCAGGCTTCCGCTTACGCGTCCCTGCGAGCATTTCTCGCGCAGGGATACGACTAGGCCCGCATTCCGCCACCGCTGTTCGACGGCCGAAATCAGAAGGTCATCACGGCACCGATGCTGACCGTCCGCTCCGCACCCCAGAGCCGCTCGCCGACCGGGATATCGACGTCACGCACGCGATTCACGCCCGCGAGATGGTCCTGGTAGCCGCGATCGAGCAGGTTGACCGCCTCCAGGTCGATGCGTATCGAACGACTGGCGTTCCAGGAGAATGCTGCGTTGACGATGCCGTAACCGGCCGTCGGCTGCTCGTCGTTGTAGGCGGAGACACGATCCTGGCGATCGTAAGCAATCACCTCCCCACGCAGGGACCACGTACTGTCGGCAAAATTCAGGGCAATGCTGGCGTTCAGAGGCGCCAGCCGGTAGAGGTTGTCGCTGACGTCCGTGCGGTTCCCTCGCGAGTAGCTGGCGCTGCCTTCGACTCCGAGGCGTTCTGTCAGCGAATAACGCCAGCCCAGGTCCAGTCCGTAGATCTCCGCGTCAACGTTATCGAACTGCAGTGCGCCGTTGCCCGACATCATCGACGCCAGCATGTTGGCTGGCATGACGGTCGCGGGCACACCCTGAATGTAATCGCTTACATCGCGGAAGTAGGCCTGCGGACTGATCGTGAACCGCTCGCCGGCCCAGTCGACCCCCACGGCGATCTCGTTTGACCGTTCTGCCGACAGACCCAGGTTGCCGATATAGTTGCGGCCGTCTGCCAGCCCGCCCGTGGCCTGCAGAGGCAGCCAGAGGTACAGTTCCTGGTACGACGGCGCGCGGGTCTTTGAGCCGACGTCCACGTTGAAGGTCAGGTCGCGCGTCAACCGCATCGAATACTTGAACACCGCGTCGAGATTGCCGAACGACAGGTTCCTGTCGGCCGCGTTGAACGCGTCGGCCAGCTGCCCTGCGTTCATGCCCATCATGTCCATCAGCCCACCGAAGGAGACCTCTCCCGCGTCGGTCGAGACATCGATATAGCGCAGGCCTACTTCCCAATCGGAATTTCTGGACTCATGTCGGATCGCCGAGAAAGCACTCAGCACATCGCGCTCGACATCATTGAAGTTGTGGATGAAGAACATCGCGCTGTTCGGATTCGTGATCAGCGAGTCGTGCGATGCCAGGCGGCCGTCGACACCGGCAGTCAGCAGGAAGTCACTCATCGAGTAATCGGACTGCAGTGCGAATACGAAGCCGTCGCCGCCCGTACGATTCTGGCGGTATTGCATCGGCGAACCCGGTGCCGGCCTGATCGAAAAATTGTCCATGACGTGGTCGACGTCGTTGTAGCCGACCCTGGCGTCAATACTCAGTTCGGGTGAAAGCTGCCGGCCGAAGCTCGCGCCGTAAAGTCGCGACTCGATATAACGAATGTCCATCGCGAGCGCCGGGGTGCCTGTGTCCCGCGTGTCCAGGGAACCGGCGAAGACCTGGAACTCGTTACGGTCATCCTGGTAGGCATAACTCGCGTCGAGACGATCCCGCGAGAGCTGCGAGGGCACGATGCGGCCCGCGGGTGTCTGCTGGTCGTCAGCACGATCCGCCTCTCCGACCAGCGAAATCCGATGCGAACGATTCGCCGCGGTCAGTCGCCCCGCGAGAGAGGTCGTGTCACCGTTGTTAGCGTAACGCGCACCGACCATCCCGCCAAAATCGAAGCGGTCACCGCCAGCGAAATCGCCGCGGGCGATCGCCGCATCGACGTGCCCGCCGATGGACTCGGGAGCGCTCGCAACGCCCGGGATTCCGCGTTCCAGGACCAGCCGCTCCGTGATCATCGGTGATACGTAGGACAGCGGCGCGTCCATCGAATTCGGCCCTCCGCCGATCACGCCAAAGCCGTCAATGCTAACGGAGACGCGGTCGCCGAACATGCCCCGGTACTGGGCGATACCGCTCAGCCGTCCGTTCTGATTGCGGCTGGCGCCGGGCAGGCGGCTCAGCGCCTCCGCCACATCGACCATGAATTCCTGCTCGACGATGATACTTGCGTCGCGCGATGACAGGTGCCGGCCGGACACGACGATCTCGTCGATGGACTGACGCTCTTCCTCGGCCCGGGTTGAAGTAGTATCGGACGCTGTCGCTATCGACGTCGATAGCAGCGCACCGAGCAGCGCGGTGGCTGCCGTCTGTTTTGCATGCATTGTTCGCACTCCGTAACGCCGGCCACGTGCAGGGCGCAGCCGGTCGCATCTGTGTTGAATCTGATTTTTAGTGACAGTGCGTGTTACGGGATGGGTGGCGCGCGTGCGGAATAGACGCCGAAATGTCCCCGGAGCAGCTGCTGCAATGGGGCAATGGGGAGAATGCCCGGCGGTGGCTGCATCGTCGGCTGCGCCGTTTCCACCTCGTCGATGAAGGCCATCGACAGGATATGACCGATGCTGCAGCCGCCACCCGACGCATGCTCGTCATGGCTACCGTGGCCTGCATGGTGGCTGTGGCCGCCGAGTGCCTGCATGAAGCCGGCCGGCAGGCCGTCGTGACACAGTTCGAACAACAGTCCCTTGCCCGGCGCGGCCGGCATGTAGCCGGCCGGAATGAACGCGCGTATCACGATGCCGGCCAGCAGTACCGTGACGAATGGGCGCAAATTTCGGCGAGCGAGCTGCATAATGGTGAACCGCTACGGTATACCGGCCGGTGCGCGGCTGGCAATGGCCCGGCGGCAATTCCATCCGATGGCAGGGGTGCGAATATTGCCTATCGGTCAGACGAGCTATCTGCGATAATGTTACTAATGAAACTAATTGTTGCTTCGCCATGAGTGCCGCTGCAAAAGACCTTACCTCCACGTTCCCGCTCGACAACTACGAGCTGCTCGATCGCTACCGCCGCGAATCGGGTCGAGTCTTCCTGACGGGTACCCAGGCGCTCGTGCGCATACCGCTCATGCAGCGGACGCTGGACCGGGCCGCCGGTCTCAATACGGCAGGATTCGTGAGCGGCTACCGGGGATCGCCGCTCGGCGGCCTCGACCAGGAACTGTGGCGGGCCAAGGCGTTTCTCGACGAGAGCAACATCGAGTTCCTGCCGGCCGTGAACGAAGATCTCGCCGCGACGGCGATGCTCGGCTCACAACAGGTGGAAACGGATCCGCACCGTGAAGTCGACGGTGTATTCGGGCTGTGGTACGGAAAAGGACCCGGCGTCGACCGCGCCGGCGATGCACTGAAGCACGGCAACGCCTACGGCAGCTCGCCGCACGGCGGCGTACTCGTCGTCGCAGGCGACGACCACGGCTGCGTATCGTCGTCCATGCCGCACCAGTCCGACGTCGCATTCCTCACATTCATGATGCCGCACGTCAACCCCGCGAACGTTGCCGAGTACCTCGAGTTCGGTCTCTGGGGCATCGCGCTGTCGCGTTTCTCCGGCATGTGGGTCGGTTTCAAGGCGATCTCCGAGACGGTCGAGTCCGCGATGTCCGTGCCGTTGCCCTCCTACCCGCAGTTCGTCACGCCGGACTTCGACGTGCCGCCGGGCGGCCTGCACTACCGCTGGCCGGACCTGCCGGGGCCGCAGATCGAGGAGCGTCTCGAGGCCAAGAAGGACGCGACGCTTGCGTTCGCGGCGGCAAACCCGATCGATCGCAGGATCTTCGATGTGCCCGACGCCCGCTACGGCATCGTGACCACCGGCAAGGCGCACCTCGATCTCATGGAGGCGCTGCGGCTCCTCGGCATCGATCGTGAGCAAGCGCAGCGTATCGGCATCGACGTCTACAAGGTGGGCATGGTCTGGCCGCTCGAGCACAACGGCGCCCTCGAGTTCGTGAAGAACAAGCGGGAAGTACTCGTCATCGAGGAAAAACGCGGCATCATCGAAAGCCAGTTCAAGGAGTATTTCTACGACCGGCCGGGCCGTAAACCGGAACGCATGGTCGGCAAATTCGACGAAAACGAGCGCTCGCTCGTGCCATGGGTCGGCGAATTGTCGCCCGTCGAGGTAGCCGGCATCGTCGCGCGGCGGCTCGACAAGGCGTTCCGCGGACTCAACCTCACCGAACGGGCCGACGGGCTCCTGAACGAGCGAGCGCCCGCGATCCGCATCGAGGGCGCGACACGCATGCCCTACTTCTGTTCGGGCTGCCCACACAATACTTCGACGAAGGTCCCCGAGGGATCGAGTGCGCTCGCCGGCATCGGCTGCCATTTCATGGCCAGTTGGATGGACCGCGATACGGAAGGTCTGATCCAGATGGGCGGCGAAGGCGTCAACTGGATCACACGCTCGAAGTTCAACGGCAACCGCCACATTTTCCAGAACCTGGGCGACGGCACGTTCTACCATTCAGGTTCGCTCGCGATCCGGCAGGCGGTCGCGGCCGGCACGAACATCACGTTCAAGATTCTCTACAACGACGCGGTCGCGATGACGGGAGGGCAGCCCGTCGACGGACCACTCAGCGAGGCCGGTATCGCCAATTCGGTTCGGGCAGAGGGCATTGAACGCATCGCGGTCGTCTCGGACGACCCGGAGCAGTTCGAGGCAGGCGACTTCCCGCCAGGCACGACCTTTTCCCATCGCCGCGATCTCGACGCGATCCAGCGCGAGCTCAGGGACATTCCCGGCGTGACCGTACTTATATACGCGCAAACCTGCGCCACGGAAAAGCGCCGTCGGCGCAAACGCGGCCAGATGGAAGACCCGAACCGGTTCGTCGTGATCAACGACCTCGTCTGCGAAGGCTGTGGCGACTGCTCGGTCGAATCCAACTGCCTGTCGGTGGTGCCGAAGGAGACGCCCTTCGGCCGCAAGCGTGAGATCGACCAGAACAGCTGCAACAAGGATTATTCCTGCATCAACGGCTTCTGCCCGAGTTTCGTCACGGTCGAGGGCGGCAAGCGGCAGTCAGCCGCAAGGGTGTCAGGCGATGAGCGCCTCGCGACAGCAGCTGCGGACCTGCCCGATCCCGACATCGCAGTTATCAACCACTGCCACGATTTGCTGGTCACGGGCGTCGGCGGCACCGGCGTGGTCACGGTGGGCCAGCTGATCACGATGGCTGCACATCTCGAGGGCAAGGGCGCGAGCGTGCTCGATTTCATGGGTTTTGCGCAAAAGTTCGGACCGGTGCTCAGCTACATCCGAATCGCGAAGCAGCCGTCCGACATCAACCAGGTGCG
>CBDUCE010000061.1:0-14432 GCA_965365575.1 uncultured Gammaproteobacteria bacterium | reverse complement strand
CATTTATCTCCCTCATGGCTCGCTTCGCTGCGCTTTACTTCGGTCGACAAACGCCTCGCCCGCCGCTCCGCGAGACTCCGCGCCTGTCAGGCGGCGGTTCTTGCATTAGAGTCAAGAAAAGCCTCAGGTCGTGTCAGGCAAGGCGAAAGCGAACGAGAAAGCGCAGTGTACACGTCACGTACATGAGCATTTCGAGGTCGCTTTCAACGCCGCATGACACGGGCTGAGGCTTTTCCTAGGTGGTGAACATGATCATGATGCCGGCGGCCACGGCCGAGCCGATGACGCCGGCGACGTTCGGCCCCATGGCGTGCATCAGCAGGATGTTGTGCGGGTTGGCTTCGAGGCCAACCCTGTTGGCGACGCGCGCAGCCATGGGCACGGCCGAGACACCTGCCGCGCCGATCAGCGGGTTGATCGGGTTATGCGAAAGCTTGTTCATGAGCTTGGCCATGAGTACGCCGCTGGCCGTGCCGATCGCGAATGCAATGACACCGAGCACGAGAATCCCCAGCGTCTCGACCGACAGGAACTGATCGGCGCTGAGCTTGGAGCCCACCGAGAGCCCGAGGAAGATCGTCACGATATTGATGAGAGCATTCTGCGTCGTGTCGGACAACCGATCGACGACGCCGCATTCGCGCATCAGGTTGCCGAACGCCAGCATGCCGAGGAGCGGCGCCGCCGTCGGCAACAACAGGGCAACGAGCAACAACAACACAATGGGAAACAGGATGCGCTCGGTCTTCGATACGTCGCGCAGCTGCACCATGTGAATCTTGCGCTCCTCCTCCGTGGTGAGCAGCCGCATGATCGGCGGCTGGATGATCGGGACCAGCGCCATGTAGGAGTATGCGGCGACGGCGATCGCGCCCAACAACTGCGGCGCGAGCATACCCGACACGTAAATAGCCGTCGGCCCGTCGGCACCGCCGATGATGCCGATCGCAGCCGCCTCTTTCAGGGTGAAATCCATCACGCCGAGTTCTGTCATGCCCAGCGCACCGAGCAGCGTCGCGAAAATACCGAACTGCGCCGCGGCGCCCAGAAATAACGTCCGTGGATTTGCGAGCAGCGGTCCGAAATCCGTGAGCGCACCGACGCCCATGAAGATGATGAGCGGAAACGCACCTGTCTTGATGCCCACTTCGTAGGACAGGTACAGGAGCCCGCCGGGATCGGCGATACCGGCGCCCGGGATATTGCTCAGGAGTCCGCCGAAACCGATCGTGACCAGCAACAACGGCTCGAATTTTCTGACGATGCCGAGATACAGCAGCGCCAGGCAGATCAAGAGCATCGCGGCCTGGCCGCCCGTCATCAGGTAAAGACCCGAGCCGCGCCAGATTTCGAGGATCAGCTCCATCAGTCGGCGATGGCCACCAGCGAATCACCGACGGCGACGACGTCGCCTTCGCGGACGAACACGTCGCTGACCGTCCCGGCTTTCGGAGCGCTCACGGCAGTTTCCATTTTCATCGCCTCGACCACGAGCAGGGGCTGCCCCTCCTCGACGCGGTCGCCCGGGGCGACGTGAACCTTGAAGATATTGCCGGCGAGCACCGCTTTGACCGCGTCGCCCGAAGAACGGGGTGTCGGTTTTGCCCCTGCCGCTGCCGGGCTGACGCCTTCAAGCTCACCGTCCTCGGCCACTTCGACCGTAAATTCCTTGCCGTTAACGCGCACCGAGTACACGGCGGGTCCTTGCGCCGCGGGCGCCGGAGCGGCCGGTGCCGGCGGCGCCTCGAGTTCCGGCGGCGGCTCGAAGGCCTCCGGGTTGCCGCGGTTCTGCAGGAAGCGGATACCGATCTGCGGAAACAGCGCGTAGGTCAGGACGTCGTCGATGACGTCTGACGCGAGGTGGATCTTCTTCTCGATCGCAATTTGATTGAGTTTTTCGGTCTGCAGCTCGAGTTCCGGCTCGAGCAGGTCCGCCGGGCGGCAGGTCAAGGGTTCAGCGCCGTCCAGCACGCGCGCTTGCAGCTCCTTATCGACCTCGGCCGGGGTCGCACCGTACTCGCCCTTGAGGATACCCGAGGTCTCCTTCGTGATCGTCGCGTAGCGCTTGCCGGAGAGCACATTAATGACCGCCTGGCTCCCCACGATCTGGGACGTTGGCGTCACGAGCGGCAGCATGCCGAGATCGCGGCGCACCTGGGGGATCTCCTCCAGCACCGCATCGAGCTTGTCGCCGGCATTCTGCTCGCGCAGCTGGTTCTCGAGGTTCGTCAGCATGCCGCCGGGGACCTGGGCAACCAGGATTCGCGAATCCACGCCCTTCAATCCGCCCTCGAATTTCGCGTACTTCTTGCGGACGCCGCGAAAATAGGTCGCAATCTCTTCGAGCGCCTGCAGGTCCAGGCCCGTATCGCGATCCGTGCCTTCGAGTATCGAGACCAGGGATTCCGTCGGTGAGTGACCGTAGGTCATGCTCATCGACGAGACCGCCGTGTCGATGTTGTCTATGCCCGCCTCGGCCGCTTTCACGCAGGTCGCCGTCGAGAGCCCCGTGGTGGCGTGGCACTGCATGTGGATCGGGATATCGACCGCCTCCTTGAGCCGGCTGACGAGTTCGAACGCAACGTACGGGCGCAACAGGCCCGCCATGTCCTTGATGCAGATCGAGTGAGCACCCATGTCCTCGATGCGCCTGCCGAGATCGACCCACAGGTCAATCGTGTGCACCGGGCTTACCGTGTACGAGATGGTTCCCTGGGCGTGCTTGTCGACCTTGATCGTCGCCTTGATCGCCGTTTCGAGGTTCCTGAGGTCGTTCAGCGCATCGAAAATGCGGAACACGTCCACACCGTTGATCGCCGCACGTTCGACGAACTTCTCGACCAGGTCATCGGCGTAATGTCGGTAGCCGAGAATATTCTGGCCGCGGAACAGCATCTGCTGCGGCGTATTCGGCATGGCCGCTTTCAGGCGGCGAATGCGCTCCCAGGGGTCTTCGCCGAGGTAACGTATGCAGGCGTCGAACGTCGCCCCGCCCCAGGATTCGATCGACCAGAAGCCGATCTTGTCGAGTTTGCCGGCGATCGGCAGCATGTCGTCGATTCGCATGCGCGTCGCGAGCAGGCTCTGGTGCGCGTCACGCAGCACGAGTTCGGTAATACCGAGGGCTTTCTTTTCGCTCATAATCTGTCTTCGTCAGTCAGGATCGGTGGTGCCGGCGGAGTGCCGCGGCGATGGCGGCAACTTCTTCGTAAGTGACTTCGTCGTTGGTTACCGCGGGCTGGAAATGCCGCACCACGGTGGCCATGAGGGACATTGCGCCGACCAGGACGGTGAGAAACACGAAAACCGTTCCCATGCCGGCAATCATCAGCATAGTGCCCAGTTCGAGCAGGCTTTCTTCCATGACGTCCCAGGTCTACAAAGCGGGAGCGGGCAATTATACTGGAATGGGCCCGTTGACAAAGCCGCCGATTTCTTGATGCGAAACGTTACCAACAGCGATCTTGCGCCGCGCAGGCATCTCGCGCTGCTGTCGCTCCTCGTGCTTGCGCTGGGGAATCCGGCAGGCGCCCGGGAAACGGCAATATCGGAGGGTGCGGAGGTGATAGTCCCTGCGCCGGTGCCGAAAGACGAAGAACTCGAGGCGGCCGGCGCCGTGATCGGCGACGTCGTGCTCGAGAGGCGCAATATCTTCGACCTGTCGAATCCGAAAGAGAACAAATGGCTGTATCGCTGGGCCAACCGCCTGCACGTCGTCACGCGTGATCGGGTGATTCGCAACCAGGTCCTGTTCGAAGGTGGCGAGCCCTACTCCGCGCGCCTGCTCGAGGAAACCGAGCGGATCGTGCGCTCCAATCGCTTCATCTACGATGCCAGTGTCGAGCCGATCCGCTACGAAGACGGCGTCGTGGACGTGAAGGTCAACACCCAGGACGTCTGGTCGCTGACGCCGGACGTGTCGTTCTCCCGCAGCGGCGGCGAGAACCGTACCGCACTCGGCATCGAGGAAACGAACCTGCTCGGCAGGGGCCAGTTGCTGCGGCTGAAGTGGATCGACAACGCAGAGCGGACGTCGACGCAATTCGACTTCGAGGACAAGAACCTCGGCAGCAGCTGGGTATCGATGTTCCTCCGCGTCGCGGACAACTCCGACGGCGAAACCCAGTTCCTTTCGATCGTCCGTCCCTTCTACGCGCTCGATGCGCGCGGTTCCGGCGGCGGGTGGATCTCGCTCGACGACCGCCGCACTGCACTGTACAGACTGGGAGACGAGGCGGCGGAGTACCGCCAGGAGCGCGACTACGTTACGGGCTTCGGCGGCTGGTCGGCGGGCCTCCGCGATGGCTGGGCGAAGCGCTGGACGCTCGGCTATGTGTTCGACGACAACAAGTTCTCGGAGGCCGTCGATCCCACACTCCCCGCCGTCATCCCGGAGGACCGCAAACTGGTCTACCCGTTCCTCGGAATCGAGGTTCTGCAGGATGCGTTCAGTACGACGAGCAACACCAACAATATCGGGCGAACCGAAGACTTTTACATGGGTACGCGCTTCACGGCGTCGCTGGGCTGGGCCGACGACAGCTTCGGCGCGGACCGGGATGCGCTGATCGTTTCAGCCACCTTCAACCTAGCCTTCGGATCGCTGGACAAGACCGCGCTGCTGCTGACCGGCAGCACCCAGGGGCGCCGCGAGGGTGGCGACAGCAAGAACGCGGCAACGTCGATCCGGGCGCGTTTCTACCACCGCCAGTCCGAGAAGCGCCTGTTCTTCATGGAGCTCTCAGGTACGGCGGGGCACGACCTCGACCTGGACAACCCGGTGCAGCTCGGTGGCAAATCGGGGCTGCGGGGCTATCCTCTGCGATACCAAACCGGCGATTCCAAAGCGCTGTATTCGATCGAGCAGCGCTATTTCACGGACTGGTATCCCTGGAGCCTGTTCCGCGTCGGCGGCGCGATCTTCGCCGACGTCGGCCGCACCTGGGGCGAAAACCCGATCGGTGAACGAAACTACGGCTGGCTGAAGAACGTCGGATTCGGTTTGCGTTTAGCCCCCACCCGCTTCAGCACCAATAAGGTCGCGCACCTCGACTTCGCTTTCCCGCTGGACGGCGACCCGTCGATTGACAGCTTTCAGATCCTGCTCGAGGCCAAGCGCAGCTTCTAGGCCTCCTCACGAATACCTCAGCAAACAATCAGCTGTCCCGCAGGCTTTTGGCTGAGCCCCGTTCGATGATGTAGCCGTCGTACAAAGGCACGCAAGGGAGATCACCATGAAAGCCAGTATTGTCTCGTTATCGCTAGTAGCGGCCGCGGCCATCACATCGTCGGGCTGCAGCGCGACGCAGCACCGCGCCGAAGTCCGCGACGACACGATCGACCGGGTTACCGTCGGCACAGTCCAGCGCGAAATCAGGGTCGGCATGCCGACCGCTGACGTCGCCGCGATACTCGGTGCACCGAACATCGTGTCCACGGACGGAGACCGCAACGAGGTCTGGATCTGGGACAAGGTATCCAGCGACGTCGCGTACTCTCGCAGCAGCGGTGTCATCGCCGGGCTCGTGGTCGGCAGCTCCGGTGGCGGCGCAGGCGGCGGCAGCAAGAGTGCCGGCGCCAGCAGTTCATCGCAGCGCACGCTGACGGTCATCGTGAGATTCGACGAAGCAGACCGCGTGCGTGACTTCTCGTACCGCACGTCCAGTTTCTGACAGGCCACCCAGGGAGACTACGATGAAGATCTACTCGAGCATCCTGCTGGCCGGGGTCTTCGCCGTCCTTGCAGGCGGTTGCGCATCGGCGCCGCCTGCCGCGAAAAGCGGCATCGAGCTGCAGGCCTACCAGGCGAAAGAATTCGAAACGGGCAAGCGAGCTGCGTTCTCGGCCACGATGTCGGTATTCCAGGACCTGGGTTTCATCATCGATGACGGCGACTTCGACACGGGGCTCATCACGGCAACCGGCCCGACGCAGCGAGACGAACTGGGTATGAGCGACCTGCTCGCCCAGGTCTTCGCAGGGACGGACACGCGCGGCGCCCAGCATCGCAGGGCAACGGCGTTCGTGGAGAAAATGCCGTCGGGGGCCGTACGGATCCGCCTCAACTTCGTCGACAACGTGGTGACGTTCCCGGGCGCCGTGCAGCAATCACGGCCGGTTCAGGACGCCGCGTTTTACCAGGCGACGTTCGAACTGATCGACAAGGCGATATTCGTGAGATCCGCGACAACCTGATGCGGACGCCGCCGTTGCGTGACCACTAGCGGCAGAGTTCGTCCATTCTCGCCTTGGTCTCGGCGATGGTCGCAGCGGCGTCTTTTTTGCTGAGGTACTCGCGCTCACCGGCGTCGTTGGTTCGATACAGCCTGGGTGCATTCGCGTAGGACTCGAAGATCTCGGTTGCCCGCTTGCAGTAGTAGGCGTCGGCCGCCTCGCGCTCGGCTCGCTCCTCGGCGGTTTCTCCAGGGTAGGCATAACCGTCGTCCGTCTCCGTTTCCTCGAGGTCCTCGAGCGTACCGCTGGAATGCCATACCAACTGCACGCTGACGGCGTCTTCATGGCCCGGCGTGTCGGCGTAATGGCGCTTGCCGTTTTCGTCGACCCAGGTATAGATCGCCTTCATGGTATCGACGAAATGGGTCTTGCCGCTTGCATCAACCCATTTCCACACGTCGGCGGCTGCCGGCAGTGACAGGCCGATCGTCAGCGCGAATATCGTGAGTAATCTCGTCATGATGGCTCCTGGTAGAGCCAAGTATGGGGTTTTGCGCCCATCAAACAGGTGACTGGCGTCACAAATTCACGCTGGCAGGCGCTGCCTCAGGGCGTCGTCGAAGGCAGGATTTCGTAAAGCCCGTAGCCACCCTCAAACGTCAGCTCCTTCAGTCGTTCGTTCGCAAATACATTGACCCGGGACGCTGTCTGTTCGTCCGTCGAGGCCAGCCACTGCCGGAAAAGGCCGGTGTGCACGACCAGGTGGCTGTAGCCGAGGTCCAGGAGCCGGTCCGCGATCGCATCACCCGATGCCGAACGCCCGGCAACGCTCGTGAACACTGCGTTCACCACGATAGCGTCTGACGAGAAGTAATAGCGGCGATTCCCGAGGTACAGACCGAGGACCTTCTTGCCGGGCGGGACGATTTGGTTGGCGAGCGAAATGGCCGCGTATTCCGGGCGATGCTGCCGGACGTACGTTGCATAGTCCTGCTTCCCTGTGACGTAGGGCACGGGATCGATCTTGACGAAAAGCGCATGGGCGTAAAGCAGATTCGGCACGAAGTACGCAGCGACGATCAATCCCGTCACCGCATTGACCCACGGCGTCGGGCCAAGGCGCGTGGCAAGCCGCTCGTGAATGGCCCAGAGGCCGTAGGCCGTGAGCACGACGAGCGGCGGCACTATGGTCGCGAGCCACCGCAACCGCATGTCCACCAGCAGGAACACCAGTACGATCATCAATATCGTGTAGGCACCGAACAGCAGCGGGTCCCTGTGCCTGAACCCCGCCCTCTTCGCGAGCGCGAGAAACACCAGCGGCAGCAGAAGCAGGAGCGGGTTCAGCCGGCCGTCGAAATACTTCGGGTTGTTGTCCTCGCCTTCGAAGAAGATACGCAGCGGAACCGCGAGCGTGTACGGCAAGCTCTCTTCGTGCACGAGCCGCCGTGTCAGCAGCGGCCCCAATGGTTTCTCCGCGTTCGCTCGCCACTCGCGGAGGACGGCGCGCACGTGCGCCTCCGCATCCACGGCCTCGTCCGGCGACGGCAACTCAGCCTGATCCCGGGCGAACACGCCTTGCGCCAGCGGATACAGCGGATTGCCCGTCAGGCTGTAGTTTCGGATGAGCCATGGCGATAACACCAGCATGGACAGCGCCACAAACAGCACCGCGAACTTCACGGCATTCAGTTGCTCGGCATGCTGATCTTCACGCCGATACAGGTAGAAGAACGGCAGCAGCAAGCTCAATACGAGAAAGGAAACAAGAGCGTTGTATTTCGTTCCCAGCGCCAGGCCGCTGCAAACGGCGGCAAGCACGAGCCAGCGGGTCCTGCCCGTGTCCTCGAGCCAGATCGCAATACTGAACAAAGCGGCGGTCGTGAAAAAGACCAGCCCGAGGTCGACGTAAACCGTTACGGACAGCTTTACGATCAGCGGCAGGGTCAGGAACAGCAGTCCGCCGAGCGCGGCCCAGGATGGTCCTATCCTGCGCCGGACGAAAAGAAAGATCAGCAGGGCCGTGAGCAACGCAAACGTGAAATGCAGGTACTTCGCCGCAATGTCGTGGCCGAGCGCTACCGGTAGCATGTAGAAAACATCGAGCAGCTGCGGATAGTAGGAAAACAGGATGTCCGGCCTTTCGTGAATGCCGCCGGACTCGACCCAGAGCTTCGGTACCGCGAGGTGATGTGTCAACGCATCGCGGCTGACCGGCGGGACGCTGGCGAGCAGGATGATCCACAGTACGTGCATGACGTACGCGGCAGCGAACAGTGTTTTAGAACGTGTTGACATCGACTACCCGGGCGGCGATGACAGGGCAGTCTACACGCGGTCAGTTGCGATACAAGAACGCAGCTCTCATTCCGGCCGGCGCCGGTCGATGCGGCGCCAGTTGGTCGTCGGTGAGCGCTTCTTCCAGCCATAGTAGGGGTGGCGGTGCAGCAACTCCGGTTTGCGAAACACGATGACCAGCAGCGCTCCCGCCGCGAAACCGCCGACGTGCGCCCAGAACGCAACACCGCCTTTCGCGCCGACCGACCCGAAGCCACCGATAACCTGCAGCAGGAACCAGTATCCGAGCATGAACACGGCGGGCACGGCGATCGTCGTTACGAAGAAACCGAGAAATATCAGGAGGTGCACGTGCACGCGCGGATACAGCAGGATGTACGCTCCCATGACACCGCCGATAGCACCCGAGGCGCCGACCATGGGAACCGTCGACTGCGGGTTCGCGCCGACCTGCAGCGCCGCGGCCGCGACGCCGCACAACAGATAGAAGAGCACGAAGCGGACAGGGCCCATCGCGTCTTCGACATTATTGCCGAATATCCACAGGAACCACATGTTGCCGATGATATGGAACCAGCCGCCGTGCATGAACATCGAGGTAAACACCGTCGGCCAGGGCGTGCCGCTGCCGAGTTCACACCATGTGTTGGCGCCGAGTTGAACCTGCGTGCCCTCGGTGACGGTTCCCAGCAGCTCACCGGGTATCAGTCCGAGCTGGCAAATCGATCCCGCCAGCAGCGGATTCGAACCCAGCCCCTGGACGAATACCCACGCGAGGACATTGATGGCGATGATGCCGATCGTCGCATACGGAATCAGTATCTGCGGGTTGTCGTCTCGGATCGGAAACACGTTCGATTTCCAGGGGCGGATTGACCTACACTCGCGCTTCCGTTGAGGAAGCGCCGATGCAAAGCGATAACATGATACACATCGTCGGTTGTCATGCCGAAGGCGAGGTCGGGGACGTCATCGTCGACGGCGTAGCACCACCGCCCGGCGACACGGTCTGGGAACAGTCACGCTGGATTGCGCGTGACGACGGCCTGCGCCAGCTGGTACTCAACGAGCCTCGCGGCGGCGTGTTCCGGCACATCAATCTCCTCGTACCCCCAAAGCACCCGGAAGCCGACGCCGCGTTCATCGTGATGGAACCCGTGGACACGCCGCCGATGTCCGGCTCGAACGCTATCTGCGTGGCAACCGTAATTCTCGAGACCGGCATCGTGCCAATGATGGAGCCGGAGACGCGACTCTTGCTCGAAGCCCCTGGCGGGTTGGTCCGCGTCACGGCCCGCTGCGATGGCGGAAAAGTCCGCTCGGTCCGCATTCGCAATGTGCCCTCGTTCGCCTGCGCGCTCGACCGCTCAGTCGACGTTCCCGGGCTTGGCCGGCTGAAGGTCGACACGGCTTTCGGCGGCGACAGTTTCGTGGTGGTCAATGCCGATGGTCTCGGTTACGAACTCGTGGCGAGGGAGGCCCGCGAACTCGCGGAACTCGGCGTGCGCATCTCCGCCGCCGCGACGGAACAGCTCGGTTTCGCGCACCCGGAAAACCCTGACTGGACGCATATTTCGTTCTGTCTCTTCGCTTCACCGGCAGCCAGGCGCGGCGACGTACTCGAGACACGCCATGCCGTCGCGATCCGGCCCGGCAAGATCGACCGGTCTGCAACCGGGACAGGCGTCTCGGCACGCCTGGCCCTGTTGCATGCCCGCGACGCCATCGCGCCAGGCGAGTCCCTGCGTGCGCGGTCAATCATCGATTCCTCATTCACAGGACGTATCGAGGGCGAGACCATGGTTGGTGACATGATGGCCATTATCCCGAGCGTGGAGGGGCGCGCATGGCGCACGGGCGATCGGCGGATCTTCGTCGATCCGGACGATCCCTGGCCGCAGGGCTACCGGGTTTCGGATACGTGGCCGTCTGCCTAGATCGGCAGCACGGTGGAGTGCTTGATCTCGGAAAGCGCAATACTCGAATTGATTTCCTGTATTCCCGGAAGCTGTGACAGCTTCTCGAAGAAGAACTGCTCGTACGACTTGATGTCTTCGGTGACGATGCGCAGCAGAAAATCGACGTTGCCGAGCAACACGTAACAGTCGAGCACCTGGGGATAGCTGCGAACCGCTTCGGCGAACGCTGCGAGGTTGCTGCGGCCGTGCGACGTCAGCTTGACCTGGGCGAACACCATCGTGTTCAGGCCGATCTTTTCACGGTCGATCTTGACGGCCTGCTCGCGAATGATGCCCTCCTCGCGCAGGCCCTGCATGCGGCGCCACACGGCGGACTGCGAGAGCCCGATGTGCTCGCCGATTGCCGCCGCGTTGATTCCCGGATGCGACTGCAGCAGATCGAGGATCCTGCGATCCACAGGATCGATGTGGACAGCTTGCATGTTTAATGCCCTTTTTGCCGCTATATTAAATAGATTATGCGCTTTATAAGCACTTACAACAAGAATTAGAGACAAATTCCGGCCCGGAGAGGGATATATTAGCGGCAGCTTGTTGAGTACGGGGGATGCGTTCATGGGCGTTTTCAACCATCCCGAGTTTGATCATCACGACTCGGTTCATTTCTTCGAAGATCCGGCCTCCGGCCTCAAGGCCATCATTGCGATTCACTCGACCGCGCTGGGCCCCGCCGCCGGCGGTTGCCGTCGCTGGGCTTACGCCAGTGACGACCTGGCGCTTACCGACGTCTTGCGCCTGTCGCGGGGAATGACCTACAAGAACGCCGTGGCCGGGCTGCCATTCGGGGGCGGCAAGTCGGTCATTCTCGCCAGGGAACATGCGCCCAAGTCCAAAGCGCTCTTCGAAGCGTTCGGGCGCGCCATCGATTCGTTACAGGGACGGTACATATCGGCCGAGGACGTCGGCATCTCCGTCGAGGACATGCGGATCGTGCGCGGCGAAACGCCCTTCGTCTCCGGGCTTCCCCAAAGCGGCGCGGCCGCCGGCGGCGACCCCTCTCCGTGGACGGCTCTCGGCGTCTTCCACGGTATCGAGGCAGCGGCTTCAGCGCGTTTCGGTGCAGAATCCCTGGAGGGCGTTACGGTCGCCGTCCAGGGCGTCGGTCACGTCGGCATTTACCTGTGCAAGTTGCTTCACGATGCGGGGGCAATGCTGCTCGTCGCCGACGTAAACCGGGAGAATCTCGCGAGCCTCTGCGAGCAGGTTCCGGCACAGGTCGTATCGCCGCGGGATATCCTGTTCAGCGACGCTGACGTGCTTGCGCCCTGCGCGCTGGGCAACGTGCTGAACTCGGAAACGATCCCGCGCATTCGCGCAAAAGTTGTCGCGGGCGCCGCGAACAACCAGCTCGCTTCGGTGGAGGACGGCGCACGGCTGGCCGAGCGTGGCATCCTTTACGCGCCCGACTACGTCATCAATGCCGGCGGCGTGATCAGCGTCGCTTACGAGTATATGGGCAACAGCACGGAAGCAAAGGTGCGCAGCGAAGTCTGCTGCATTCCCGAACGCCTGCGCCAGATCTTCGCCGATGCCGAGAGCAGCGCGCGGCCGACAAACGTGGTTGCCGATGAGCTCGCGCAACAGATCGTCGCTAAAGGCCGGCAGGGCAATGTCACAAACCAGTCAACAGCGGGCCGCCGTATCGCGTAAAATACGTCGGCTGCCCTTTGCCAGACAACAAGGACCCTGCAACGCATGGCAACCAAGAAGTCACGACTGCATATTCCACGGCCAACGGCACGCCCGGGCGAAACGCCCGACTTCAGCTATCTCGAATTGTCGGACGCCGGAAGCATCGACAAGCCGTCTATCAATGCGCGCACGCGGGACATCGAGTACCTGTCGAGCGGCCTGGTGCGGATTCTCGACGACGAACACCACGCCGTCGGACCCTGGAACCCGGATCTCGACCCCGCGAAGCTGCAGGTCGCATTGCGCTGGATGCTTCTCAACCGCCATTTCGACAAGCGCATGTGGCAAATCCAGCGACAGGGCCGCATCTCGTTCTACATGGAAGCCGCCGGCGAGGAAGCGGTCTCCATCGGTGCTGCGATGGCGCTGCGCTCAGGCGACATGTGTTTCCCGTCCTACCGTAATCAGGGCCTGTTCATGTATCGCGGCGTCAAGCTCGTGGACATGATGTGCCAGTGCCTGTCGAACACGCGGGACATGTGCAAGGGGCGCCAGCTCCCGATCATGTACCACTCGAAGAGCGGCAACGTGTTTTCGATCTCGGGCAACCTCGCCACCCAGTTTCCGCACGCGGTCGGCTGGGCCATGGCCTCCGCGATCAAGGGTGAGGACCACATCGCGGCCTCCTGGCTCGGTGACGGCAGCACCGCCGAAGCGGATTTCCATCATGCGCTGACCTTCGCAGCTGTCTACCAGGCACCGGCCATCCTCAATGTCGTCAACAACCAGTGGGCCATTTCGACATTCCAGGGAACGGCCGGTGGTGAGCGTCGTCCTTTTGCCGCCCGCGGCCTCGGGCTGGGGATTCCCGGAATTCGCGTCGACGGTAACGACCTGCTCGCGGTCTATGCCGTAACCCTGTGGGCGGCGGACCGCGCACGCCGCGGCGGGGGACCGACGTTGATCGAAAACGTCACCTACCGGGGCGGCGCACACTCGACGAGCGACGATCCATCCAAGTACCGGCCGAAGGACGAATGGGCCGCGTTTCCTCTCGGGGACCCGATCGAGCGGCTGAAACAACATCTCATCGTGGAAGGCCATTGGTCGGAGAAAAAACACCAGGTGCTCGAGGAAGAACTCAAGGCCGAGGTTCATGCTGCATGGAGGGAAGCACAGCAATACGGCACGATGACGGAGGGCCCGTTCCTCGATCCGTCGACGATGTTCGACGACGTATATGCCGAGACGCCGCACCACCTCGAATCGCAACGCCGCCGCATGCTCGAGGTCGAATCCGGCAATGGCGACGGAGGGACCTCGTAATGGCGCAGATGAACATGATCGAGGCCATCCGCTCTGCGCTCGATATCGTCATGGACAAGGACCCGAATGTCGTCATACTGGGCGAGGACGTCGGCTATTTTGGCGGCGTATTCCGCTGCACGGACGGCCTGCAGCGCAAGTACGGTGAACACCGTGTCATCGACGCGCCCATCGCGGAAGGCGGCATTGTCGGTGCCGCAATCGGCATGGGCATCAACGGGCTCCGGCCTGTCGCCGAGATACAGTTCGCCGACTACATCTACCCCGGCTTCGACCAGGTCGTTAGCGAACTGGCGAGAATCCGGTATCGCTCCTGCGGAGAGTTCTTCTCCCCGGTTACGATCCGCACGCCATGCGGCGGCGGCATCCGTGGCGGCCAGACCCATTCGCAAAGCCCCGAGGCCATTTTCGCGCACGTGAGCGGCATCAAGACGGTCATTCCCTCGAATCCCTACGATGCCAAAGGCCTCTTGATTTCCTCCATCGAGTCGGATGATCCCGTGCTGTTCTTCGAGCCCAAGCGTATTTACAACGGCCCGTTCGACGGCGACCCGGAAAAGCCGGCCGTGGGCTGGAGTTCGCACCCCAAGGGTGAGGTCCCGGAGGGGCACTACACGGTGCCGCTCGGCACGGCGGAAGTCGTTCGCGAAGGCAGCGAACTGACGATCGTCACCTACGGGACACTTGTGCACGTCGCCGTCGCTGCGGCAGAAGCCGTTGGGGTTGACGCGGATATCGTCGACGTCCGCTCGATTTCACCGCTCGACGTGGACACGCTGGCCGCTTCGGTCAGGAAGACTGGCCGATGCATCGTGGCGCACGAGGCAACACGCTTCGGCGGCTTCGGGGCCGAACTCGCCGCTCGCATCCAGAAGGAGTGCTTCTGGCATCTCGAGGCACCGATCGGCCGCATCGCCGGTTGGGATACGCCCTACCCGCACGCCTTCGAGTGGCAGTATTTCCCGGGGAAGAAACGCATGATGGCCGGCATTCGCAGCATGATGGAGATCGAATGAGCGAGTA
>CBDUCE010000060.1:0-14476 GCA_965365575.1 uncultured Gammaproteobacteria bacterium | reverse complement strand
AAAGACATGGTCTGAGCGTTCACAAACGCTTTGATTACGAAAAAGCCGGGCTTGTCCCGGCTTTTTTTGGGTCGCGCTTCAAGAAGCGCTCCTACGTATGTGACTGCACGAATTCCATTACCGCCTCGCGCAACTCCACCAGGCGGCCGTGGAAGAAATGCTCTGCACCCGTCATCACCCGGATCTCGGGTCCGGGGTCGAGCCCGTTGACCCATTCGATGGTCTCTTCCACATCGACGAGCTCGTCTTCGTCGCCCTGGACTACAAGGAACGGGCAGCGCGGATGCTCGTCGAGGTTGCGCGCGAATCGGTAGATTGCCGGCGCAACGGCGACGAGCCCGTCTGCATGCGCCGGTGCCGCGGCACGCACGGCGATCGCCGCACCGAACGAAAATCCCGCGATCCACAGGGGGCCGTCCGGTTCCCTGGAACGCAGCCAGTCCACCGCCGCGAGCGCATCGTCGAGCTCACCCACGCCCTCGTCATAAGCGCCTTCGCTTTCCTCGGTGCCCCGAAAATTGAATCGCAGCGTGCGAAAGCCGAGCCGCACGAAGGAGCGCGCCAGGGTATGTGCAACCTTGTTGTGCATGGTTCCCCCATGCTGGGGATGCGGATGGCAGACGACCGCACACCCCGCGGTGGGCCCCTCTCGCGGTTCATCGAGGATCGACTCGAGCCGGCCGACAGGGCCGTCGATGAACATCTTTTCGCTGACAGGTGCTGTCGACATAAGGTCCGCCTGATACTCCGTTTGACCGCCAAGGTAACGCCTGCTCGACGCCAGGCAAGCCGCATTCCGCCCGCGCGCTAGTCATGTTGCTGGCTTGCACGGTGGTTATTGCTGTAAAATTATGGGCTTATGGGGCACTTCCGCGACCTGCAGAAAACCGCCTGCGGCGCAAGCAGGACCACCGATGAACAAGTACATTGACCTCGAGTCGCGCTATTGCGCGCACAACTATCATCCGCTTCCCGTCGTGCTGACGCACGGCGAGGGCGTTTTCGTATGGGACGATTCGGGCAGGAAATACCTCGACATGATGAGCGCGTACTCGGCCGTCAGTCACGGCCACGCCAATCCGCGACTCGTGCGGCTGGTGCGCGACCAGGTCGGCACGCTCAATATCGTCTCCCGCGCCTTCTACACGGACAAACTCGGTCCATTCCTCGCGAAAGCCTGCGAACTGACGGGACAGGACATGGCGCTGCCGATGAACACCGGTGCGGAGGCCGTCGAGACCGCCATCAAGGCAGCTCGAAAGTGGGCCTACACGGTCAAGGGCGTGGCTGACGACAAGGCCGAGATCATCGCCTGCAGCGGCAACTTCCATGGCCGCACGACGACGATCATCGCAATGTCGGACGAGCCGCAGTACCGGGCCGGCTTCGGACCTTTCCCTGCCGGCTTCCACATTGTCGACTACGGCAGCATCGAAGCCCTCGAAGGCGCGATCAACGAAAACACCGCGGCCTTTCTCGTCGAACCCATACAGGGCGAAGGCGGGATCGTCGTGCCTCCTGAGGGTTACCTGCGGGCCGCGGCGGAGCTGTGCCGCAAGCACAACGTGCTGCTCATCGCCGATGAAATCCAGACCGGCCTGGGCCGCACCGGCAGGATGCTCGCGTGCGAACACGAAGGCGTGCAGCCCGACGGGCTGATTCTGGGCAAGGCGCTTGGCGGCGGTATTTTTCCGGTATCGATGTTCCTCGGGCGCGAGGACGTAATGGGCGTTTTCCGGCCCGGCGATCACGGCAGCACCTTCGGCGGGAATCCACTGGGCGCGGCCATCGGCCTGGAGGCACTGAACATACTGGTCGAAGAGCGCTTGCCTGAACGCAGCGCGGAACTGGGTGATTACCTGATCGCGGAACTCCACAAGATCGATAGTCCGCTGATCCGCGAGATCCGCGGCCGGGGACTGTTCGTCGGCGTGGAAATCGACCGCTCGCTCGGTACCGCGAGAGCCGTCTGCGAAGCATTGATGCAGCGCGGGCTGCTCAGCAAGGAAACCCATGAGACGGTGGTCCGGCTTGCGCCGCCGCTCGTTATCGAAAAGCAGGAGATAGACTGGGCCCTGCAGCAAATTCGTGAAGTACTCGCCGAAATGGATCGAGTGCGACTGGCCTCGTAGGACGACACGGAACGGATCAAAACATGCTCGAAATAAGCGCCGCCTTTATTGCGTTCATTGCAGGTTCCGTTGCAGTCGGGGCAATAGTTGGCTGGATCTCCCGGGGCAATCGCTGCGCGCAGGAGAAGATTGCGGTCAACGAAGGCTGGCAGAGGCAACTCGAAGCACAACGCGCCGAGCACGCCCGTCTGCTCGAGCAGAACCGGGCGCTCATGGAGCAGGTCAGCCAGCTGCAGGCCTCGGGAAAGGACGCGACCAACCGCGCGCGCGAACTCTCGGACGCGCTCAAGGAAACGTTCGAGCGCCGCGATCAGCTGCAGCGCGAACTGAAGGATACCCGCTCGAGCCTCGAGCGGGCCGTACGGCAACGCGAGGAATTGCAGTCGGAAGTCGAATCGAACGAGAAGCGTGACGATTCGACGCGGGCCACGCTGCAGGAGAAGGACGAAAAGATCTTCCGCCTCAGCCGGGAACTCGAAAACTGGCAGAATCGCCTGCCCCCGTTGATCGAACGCTACCGGGAGCGCGACAACGAAGCCATGCAGCTCGAGGAGGAGCTCGCCGCCGCCCGCGCTCGTGTCGACGAACTCGAGCAAATGGCCGACGAAGGAGAAACGCGCATCGAGCCAATCGACCAGGAGGCGCTCGGCGACAAGCTGGATGCATCCAACGACCCGGCGAGCGTGACCTACACCGGCCTTGAAGCGGTGCTGTCCGATCCCGACGATGACGAGGACAGCGTCGACGATCTGGAACACGAACCGGAAGACGCGCGGGACGACGATCTGGAATACGAACCGGAATACGAACCGGAAGATGACCAGGACGACGAACCGGAGGCGGCGGCCGCCACTGCGGACGTCACCGAGCTATACGATCGGGAGCCCGGCGGCCTGCGCGACAATCTGCGCCTGATCAAGGGTATCGGGCCCGCAATCGAGAAGACGCTGAACGAGCTCGGCATCTTCCGCTACCACCAGATCGCCGAGATGACCGAGTACGATATCGACCGCGTGGCGCAGCGGCTGAAAGGCTTCAGCTCCCGTATCTACCGGGAGGACTGGATGGGCCAGGCCCGCGACCTGCAGCTCAAGAAGTCGGGGACCTGACGCGGTCTATTCGTCGTTCGGGCCGCGCAGGCCCAGCAGCTCGACCTCGAACAGCAGCGTCGCGCCCGGGGGAATGGCATTCCCCGCACCGCGGTCGCCGTAACCGAGTTCGGGAGCGATCTTCAGCTCGCGCTTCTCGCCGATAAGCATCCCCACGACGCCCTCGTCCCAACCCCGGATAACCCGTCCGGCGCCGAGCGGAAACTGGAACTGCTGGCCACGGTCGACCGAGCTGTCGAATTTCTTGCCGCGGCCATCGGGCGCATTCGCATCATAGAGCCACCCGGTGTAGTGCACGGACGCCAGGTCGCCCGCAACGGCGGCCCGACCGTAGCCATTCTCGAGCCTCTTCATCGTCAGTCCGGGCGTGAGCAGGATTTCCTCGGCGGCAGCCGCCCCGCCCGCCGCGTCGGCTTGCGCCCCGGATTAGCCGGATTCGCAGGCGTCTCCCTCGGGAGCGCAGCCCCATGCGGTCACTGCTGCGAGGAACACGAAGAGCAGGATGCGTGATGTCATTGTGAGTCGCCTTTGTCGTCGGAATTGTCGGGGACACCGTCCGCGAAATCGAGCGATGCCGAGTTGATGCAATAGCGCAGTCCCGTGGGTTGCGGGCCGTCATCGAAAACGTGCCCGAGGTGCGCGCCGCAGTGGCTGCAGACGACTTCCTGCCGAATCATGCCGTGGCTCCTGTCGACGATCGTCTGCACTGCATCGCCCGCCAGCGGCAGCCAGAAACTCGGCCACCCGGAGCCGGAATCGTACTTCTGCGCCGAACTGAAGAGCGGTGCGTTACAGCACACGCAGCGATAAGTGCCGTCCGCCTTGTAATCGACGTAAGCGCCCGTGAACGCGCGTTCGGTGCCTTTTTCCTGCGTCACCCGGTATTGCTCGTCACTGAGCCTGGCCCGGAGTTCCTCGTCGCTTGGGATATCGCTGCTCATCGGGAACCCTTTTACTTGGCGCCCGACGCGGAATCAAGCTCGAGCAGCAAGCGGTTCATGCGTGCGACGTAATCGGCAGGATTCTCGATCTGGCTGCCCTCTGCAAGCAGTGCGTGATCGAGCAGGATATTCGACAGGGCGTTGAAACGCTCATCATCGGTTTCCCCCGACAGGCGTTCGACAAGAGGATGCCCGACGTTGATTTCGAGTATCGGCTTCGTCTCCGGCAGGCTCTGACCGCTCGCCTCCAGCATGCGCTGGAGGCTCGGATTCAGGTCGCCTTCGCCGGCAACCACGCACGCGGGTGAGTCGACGAGTCTGCGGCTCGTGTTCACTGCTTCGACGCGATCCCTCAATACCCGCTTGATCTTCTTGAGGAGCGGCTTGTGCTGCTCGTTGGCGACTTCCTGCGAAATCGCGCCATCGCCCTCGGGCAAGCTCAGGCCCTCGCGGGCGACGTCGGCCAGTTCCTTGCCGTCGTATTCGCGCAAGGCGTCCACGAGCCATGGGTCGATACGGTCTGTCAGCAGCAGGACCTCGATACCGTTCTTCTGCAGCGCTTCGAGATGCGGACTCGCGATTGCCGTGGAATGATTGTCGGCCAGCAGGTAGTAGATCCGGTCCTGGCCCTCCTGCATCCTCGCCACGTAATCATCGAGCGACTGGTCCTGCTCGGCGCCGTTGCCCCGGGTCGTCGCGAAACGCAGCAAGCGCGACAGTTTATCCTTGTTGCCCGGATCCTCGACGAGACCCTCCTTCATCACGGCACCGAACTGCCGCCAGAAGCTGGCGTAATCGTCGCTCTCGCCGGCGGCCAGTTTCGCGAGCATGTCGAGCACGCGGCGTGTCAGCGCCCCGCGCATCGCCTGCAGGTCGGGGTTTTGCTGCAAAAGCTCGCGCGACACGTTCAACGGCAGATCGGACGAGTCGACGACGCCCTTGACGAAACGCAGGTAGAGCGGCAGGAACTGCTCGGCATCGTCCATGATGAAGACGCGCTGCACGTAGAGCTTGAGCCCGCGCGGCGCTTCGCGGTTCCAGAGATCGAAGGGCGCATTGGCGGGTATGTAGAGCAGGCTCGTGTATTCCCGCTTGCCCTCCACCTGGTTGTGGCTCCAGCACAGCGGATCCGAAAAGTCGTGTGACAGGTGCTTATAGAACTCCTTGTATTCCTCGTCCGGGATTTCCGTACGAGGACGCGTCCAGAGGGCCGTGGCGGAGTTTACAATTCTCTGTTCTTCGCCATCACCGGTACCCGCGAGGGTGACGGGAAAGGCGATGTGGTCTGAGTACTTGTGGATGAGATTCTCGAGCCGCACAGGCTCGGCAAATTCGGCTTCGCCTTCCTTGAGGTGCAGAGTGACGCACGTGCCGCGACCGCCGATTTCGGCCGTCTCGACGGTGAACTCGCCCTGGCCGTCAGACTCCCAGCGCACGCCCTCGGCCGCATCCAGGCCGGCGCGCCGGGTTTCGACCACGACGCGATCGGCCACGATGAAGGCCGAGTAAAAACCGACGCCGAACTGGCCGATGAGCCGGGCGTCTTCTTTTTCGTCGCCGGTCATCCGGCTCAGGAATTCCGCCGTGCCGGAGCGCGCGATCGTGCCGAGATTGTCCACGAGTTCATCGCGCGACATGCCGATTCCGTTGTCCGACACACTGATCGTGCGTGCTTCCTTGTCGTACTCGACGCGAATTCCGAGCTCGGTGTCGTCGCCGAGCAGGTCCGGCGCGGCAAGCGCCTCGAATCGCAGCTTGTCGGCCGCGTCCGATGCATTGGAGATCAGTTCACGAAGAAATATTTCCTTGTTGCTGTACAAGGAATGGATCATCAGCTTCAGCAGCTGACGGACCTCGGCCTGAAATCCGAGGGTTTCCCGGGTGTTCTCGCTGGTCAATTCTGGCTCCCCATATCAAGACGGTCGCGCCGCGCGGGTGCGGCGCAGAGGGTCAGACGATTGGGGTGTGCAGCCTTATTTCAAGGCTGCGAGGGGGGCATTCAGGCGGCCGCGCGGCGGCCGCGGATCGCAAGGTCGGGTCGGGTGACGCCGCGATACAGCAGGAACACGAACAACAGGATCACGACAGCCAGGCCCAGCGGTGGCTCTCTTAGCGCGGCGAATATGCCGCATGCCGCGACGGAAAACAGGGTCAACACCCTCGTCAGGGCGACAAGGAAACGGCGCACGCGCTCGACGAGCAGGCCAATGGCACCAAACAGGTCGTCGAGATCATCAAGCCATTGCATAATCCTTTCCAATGAATTACTTCCTCTGGCGGTCAACGCACGATGGTGAGTACGGGTCCGCCGGCGTTGCCCTCGTCGGTCCCGGGATCGTCTTCGATGACGGCTGCATGATTGGATTCTTTCGCATGGGCGATTGCCCGGTGGAACATTTCCCAGCGTTGCCGCGACGACTCGTTCTTGAGCGTGACGAATGGCGCTTCGTTTTCTTTTTGCTTCCTTGACATACTGCCTTCGCAAATCCATTAGCAACCAACAGTCTTGGCACGAACTATAGGGGCCTGATGAATCTCCCTCCGTGAGGCAGATCACAGCTTCTTTTGAAAGTTTTTGGCGGCGGCGAACAATACTCCAAAACAAGACGCAGTACCGCATTGGAAGGTGTACGGCTTCACAGTCCCCGGCTCGGGGGCAGGCGATTCTCGCCAACAAAAACGCCGACATAAAGTCGGCGTTTCGTCATTCGATAATCCCGGACTCGTGAATCAGCCCTGGTCCTCGTCGTCGGTCCAGTTTCGCTTTACCTGCTCGCTCCAGCTGCGATAGCCCTTCCAGGTATAGAGCGACGGATCGATGCCGACGCGGCGGCCGCGTGGCGCTGGCGCCTTGGTGATCCAGCGCCGGTACTGTTGCCAGCCATCGGCATCGTTCGCCGCAGGTTCGGCTGGAGTTACCGTGGTTTCTGCTTCGTCGGCTTTCGGCTTCGCATCCGTTGCGCGGTCGTCCACCCATCTCATGTGTTTGCTGTCAGGCATTGGCTTGCTCGGGCAGTCCTTTCACGAAATCCTATGTTTAATCAGCCCAAATGCACAGGAACTGCATCACAATGCAGAATTGAGTTTTTCACATAATTTTCAGTTGCTTGCGTGTACTTTTTACTTAATCAACCGGCGCGGTTGGCGACATTCAGCTCAGCACTTTGTAGCAGGGCCTGTAGCTGCCCGCCGCGATCTTCATGCGCTGCTGTTCGACAAACGAGGCAAGCAGATCGTCGAGCAGGGCCATGATTCTCGCAGAGCCGTTGATTTCGAAGGGTCCGAATTCCTCGATGGAGGCGGCCGTGTCGTCCCGCACGTTGCCGGAGACGATGCCCGAGAACGCGCGCCGCAGGTTGGCGGCAAGTTCGTGCGGCTTCGTGCCCTCCCTGATGTCGAGCGCGGTCATGGACTCGTGCGTCGCGGTAAACGGTTCCTGGAAATTGCGATCGATCACGAGGCGCCAGTTGAAGTAGTAGGCGTCACCGTGACGCTTGCGGAACTGGTGCACAGCCTCGAGCCCACACGATATTTCCCGCGCGACTTCGGCCGGGTCGTCAATGACGATGGTGTAGCGCTGCTGTGCTTCCGGTCCCAGTGTCTGGCCGACGAACTCGTCGATCTGGCGGAAGTACGGCTCCGCCGACGCAGGGCCGGTCATTACCATCGGCAGAGGCTGGGAAGCATTGTCCGGGTGCAGCAGGACGCCCAGCAGGTACAGGATCTCCTCCGCTGTTCCTACGCCACCAGGGAACACAACGATGCCGTGACCGACGCGCACGAACGCCTCCAGCCGCTTCTCCATGTCGGGCATGATGACCAGCGAGTTCACGATCGGATTGGGCGCCTCGGCGGCGATGATGCCCGGCTCCGTGATGCCGATGTAACGGCCGTCACGGATGCGCTGTTTTGCATGACCGATGGTTGCACCCTTCATTGGGCCTTTCATAGCGCCCGGCCCGCAGCCCGTGCAGACATTCATTCCGCGCAGGCCGAGCTCATAACCGACGAGCTTGGTGTAGTCGTATTCGTCACGGCTGATGGCATGTCCGCCCCAGCACACGACGATGTTGACGGAGGCCGGCGTGAGCAACAGTCTCGCATTGCGAACGATGTGGAACACCGCGTTTGTGGTTCCGCCGCTGGTGCCGAGATCGAATCGCGGGTCGCCGATGATCTCGTTACGCGTGAATACGATGTCACGCAGCACCGCGAACAGCAATTCGCGGATTCCGCGGATCATCGTGCCGTCCACGAAGGCATCGGGCGGCGCGCCGGTCAGCGATACCTTCACGCCGCGATCCTGCTGGATGAACCCGACGTCGAAATTCCTGTAACGTTCGAGCACGGCGCGTGTGTCGTCCATCTGGCTGCCCGAATTGAGCACCGCGAGCATGCAGCGGCGCAACAACCCGTACAGGCCGCCTTCACCGCTGCCTCGCAGCTGGTCGACTTCGAACTGCGAAAGAACCTCGAGGCTGCCTTCCGGCCATACCTCGGCGTCAACCGTAGGGGTTTCGGTCATGCGAATTCCGCTTTGTCGTGGACGTCAGGGCCGTATTTTCAGGGCCGTATCTCGATCGGCGTATTCTCGGCCGTCATCAGCCAGATATCGATCATGTCGGAATTCGACACGGCAATACAGCCGTTCGTCCAGTCCTGGGTTCGATAATACGCCTCGGATCGCGTGGGATCGTTCGGCTGACCATGAATCATGATCGCGCCGCCGGGATCCACACCTTTCTGAAGCGCCTCGGCGCGGTCCCGCGGGTCCGGGTAGGAGACATGAATGGCAAGAAAGTATTCGCTGTCGGGATTGCGTGCGTCGAGGAGATAATTGCCTTCGGGCGTCTTGAAATCGCCCTCCCGCTCCTTGTCACCGACCGGCCGGATACCGAGCGCGATGTCGAAGCTGCGGATTGCGACGCCACCCTTCAGCAAATGCAGCTTGCGGTTGGCCTTCTCGACCACGACCTTGTCCGCGATCGGGAAGTCGCTTGCCCGGGCAGTGCCCTGCCCGCCGGGCACGGCGCTCGCCCCCAGCAACAGGGCGCCCAGTGTGCACAGTAGCCTCAGCCGTATCGGCATACGTGAATCTCAGAACAGTTCAGGGGCACAGATTAGCAAAATAACGGGCCGCGAAAAAAGAGTCGCGTCACATCACACGTTCCTGCCCACGATCCAGCCGATACTGAAACCGATGCCACCCGCGACCAGCGTGTAGGCCGGCAGGAAGCGGAATACCTGCGCCGGCTGTTTTGCATCGTCAAACATCCCGTTCAGGTTGACCGAGTACGCGTAGTGCAGGTAGAGCGAGAGGCCCAGCGCCGGTATCGCGAACCCGACGAGCCCGAGCGGCCAGCGCCAGCCCCTTGCGGTCCAGCTGCCGCCACCGCGCCAGACTACGATCGTCGCGAGCAGCAGCAGTACGGCAGGCGGCAGCAGGTTGCGCGGCAGGTAAGGTCCGCCCTGCTGCACATCGTTGAACCAGACCGCGGCAGCGATCGTCAAAAGTAACAGCGGCAATACCCGGATTGCGGTCAGCCGCAGGCGCCCCCCCATTCAGGACTCCCCGGTCGGTGTGAGTATCGGGAACCTCACCGTGATACCGGGGGTGACCCTTTGCGGGTCGAGCGCGGGGTTGTACTGACGGAACAGCCAGATCGGCACGTCGTACTCGCGCAGTGACAGTATCCACACCGATTCACCGCGGCGAATCGTGTGCTCCCGGACACCCGTAATGACGTGTTTGCGGAAGAAGCTGTCCTGCTGCTTGCGATGGTAGTCGACACGCAGGTTTTCGAACGTCTCGGCATCGACGTCGCCGAACTCGAGCTTGATGCGCTGGCCGACCTCGACCGGCGTGCGGAATGCGAAGCCGTTAATATCACGCAGGCGCTGCGTCCGCAGGCCCAGCCAGTCCGCATAGTGTCCCAACGTCTCCAGCGGCTGCACTTCGATCGTACCGTCCTCTGCGACCGTGTAGTCGCTCGGATCCGATAGCAGTGCCGTCTGCAGGCTACTCGCAACGGTCGCGGCCACCTCACCAGCGAGCGCCGCAGGCTCGTGCTCCTCGACCTTCGGCACCTCTTCCCTCGCTGCTTCCTGGTCGACCGCCACGGGCTCCGGCGGCTGCGGCGCGGCACTTGCCATCGCGACGACTTCCGGTGCGGGACCCGCAGCCGGCAATCGCAGCTGTTGCCCCGCCCGAATCCGGTGGCGGCTGCCCAGGCCGTTCAGAGAGACCAGCGTCGAAACGCGCGTGTCATAGCGCTCGGCGATCTGCGACAGGGTGTCGCCGCGCGCCACGGTATGAAACAGGTCCGGTAGCTGCTCATCTTGCCACCTCTCCTTCGGCACGGACGCCAGCACCGTGTCTGCCGGATCCTGCAGGATGCTCGCGGGCAACCGCACCGAGTAACCCCGCGGCAGGTACTTGCTGCCCTCCCATACGGTGGGCTGCAGTGCAGGATTGTGTTTCGCGATGTCGCGCGCCGAGACGCCGAGCGCGCTCGCGAGGTCTTCCACGGGAACATAGTCCGGCAGCTTCAGCTCCGCGTATACCGTCGGGGACTCGCGGACAACGGCCGGAAAATAGCGCTCCGGGTTCTGGTCGACCTCCTTTGCGGCAAGAAACGCAACGTAGAAATTGCGCGAGGCGAAGCCGAACGTGCGGCCGTTGTAGTTGCGCAGGATGTCGACGTAGGCGGTATCACCGTGAATCCGCATTGCCCGGCGCACGCCGGCCAGGCCGTGGTTGTAGGCGGTGATCGCCATCGGCCAGTTGCCGGTAATCGAGTAGTTGTAAGCCAGCAGCCGGCCGGCGCCGCGCGTCGCGGCGAAAGGATCGTTGCGCTCGTCGACCACGTGATCGACCCGCATGAAGCGGCGCCCGGTGCTGCGCGTGAACTGCCAGATACCCGATGCGCCGACGTGCGATCGGGCCTCGGGGTTGTAGGAAGATTCCACGTGCGGCAGGGCGGCGAGCTCGGTCGGCACCCCGAGCGCCCTGAACTCCGCCTCGATAAAGTCGCGCCAGCGGCCCGACCGCTGCAGGCCTTCGCGAAAGCGGTCAGAGAGCCCCTGCTGGAAGCGTATGCGTTTGGTCGCGGCTCGCAGCTCTTCGTTGCTGACGTCGTCGGGCCAGAGCGCAAGCACGCGCGCCTCTTCCGCGCCGAGGTTGTCGCGCTTGCCGTCGGCGAGCTTCTGCAGAACGCGCACCAGCGCGTCGCGGCGCTTTTTCACGCGCCGGTTACGCTCCTGGCGGCTGATGCCCGCGGGCACGTCGATGCGTTCGTACACCACCGCGAGATTGCGATTGTCGTGCAACACGCCCTCGTCCGTACCATAATGCGTGAAGATCGATACCCAGAAATCGACGTCGGGCTGCAATTCCTCGGGAAACGGGAAGGTCTCCTCCGCATAGGCAGGAAACGCTGCGATGCCGAGAAACAGCAGCGAGAGGTACAAATTTCGACTTTTTCTTGCCATTTAGATCAGTTCAAGTTTCAATCGCAAACTCTTGATTAGTTCACAGAAAAAATAAAGACTCCAGCGTAGCCTTGCTGATGCTAATGAGCTTTGCCGGCCGCGGCAAATCGACGCGCGTCGCAGAGGCCAACCCTGTTGCCCGACCATGATCATTCATCGTCTCAAAAGAACCCTGATTCCAGTCGCTGCCGGCCTGCTGCTGGCCGGCCTCAGTGCCTGGTCCGTGGCGGGCGAAGTCTCTGTCGACCCGGCCGACAATGGCACGGACATCCGTGACGATACGACAGAGGATGAGGACTCGCGTTCCAGCGAAGTTACAGCGGCCGTCGAGGAGTTCGTCGAGGCCGTGCCCGGGCATTCGCACGACGTACCCCTTGCGGAAGCGGTCACTTCCGCAGAAGGCCGCGCGGAACCGCTCGAACTGCTCGGCACCGAAATCCCGCCGGGCGAATCCATGCGGCTGTCCTGGTCTGCAACCGAACTGTTCGAGGGCGTCCCGGTGTCGACACCGGTTCTGGCTATCAACGGCGCGTTGCCGGGGCCGAGCCTGTGCCTGACGGCGGCAGTGCATGGCGACGAACTCAACGGCGTCGAGATGGTTCGGCGGGTGATGCACGACGTCAACCCGGACAAATTGTCGGGCGCGATCATCGGTGTGCCCATCGTCAACGTACAGGGCTTCCGGCGCGGCTCGCGGTATCTCCCGGACCGGCGCGATCTGAACCGTTACTTTCCGGGCAACCCGACCGGCAGCGCTGCAGCACGCATCGCACACTCCTTTTTCACCAACGTCATCGCGCATTGCGATGCACTGATCGATCTGCACACGGGCTCGTTCGAACGCGCCAACCTGCCGCAGATCCGCGCCGACCTGCGCAATCCCGACGTCGTGACGCTGACGCAGGGACTCGGCGGCATGGTGATCCTGCACAGCACGCCAGCGGTCGGCACGTTGCGGCATGCGGCCACGCGGGCCGGCATACCGGCCGTCACGCTCGAAGCGGGTGGACCGTCGGTGCTCGAACTCAACGAAGTGAAACACGGCGTAAAAGGCATCGAGACGTTGATAAGCGCCATCGGCATGCAGCGCAAGCTGCGCCTCTGGAGCGATCCGGAACCCGTTTATTACCGGTCTTCCTGGGTACGCGCCGACAGTGGCGGCATACTCCTCGCGGACGTGAGCCTCGGCAGCACGGTGAGCGAAGGCGACGTGCTCGGCACGATTACCGACCCCATGAACAATGCACGCAGCGAAGTTCGTTCGCCGTATTCCGGGCGCATTATCGGTATGGCGCGCAACCAGGTCGTTATGCCGGGATTCGCGGCATTCCACGTCGGCATCGCGACTGTCGAGGCGCCGGTCGGCGAGTTGGAGCCCGCGGTTGCAAGCAAGGATAACGACGGCAAGAGCGACGACTACGTCGACGGCATGTCGGAATAATCACTAGGGCCTGATCCCCGTTTTCGCTTAAGCTCGTGCCCTCCATGAGCGACGATCGAAAGTCACTTCATCATTTCTGGACGCCGCGTTACTGGCCGACCTGGCTGGGCATGGCCGCCTTGCGCGCCACATGCCTGTTGCCGCACCGCGTCCGGCTCGCGATCGGGCGCGGTATCGGCAGGCTTGCGGAGCGGGGTGCCGGCAGCCGCCGTGCCGTCGTCCGCCGCAACATCGAGCTGTGTTTTCCGGAGCTGACGGCAGAAGAGCGGAACGCGCTGGCAAGACGGCACTTCGAAGCGCTCGGCATGTCGTTGATCGAGATGGGCCTCGGCCGCTGGGCCAGTGACCGGACGCATTCGAAGATCGCGCGGCTCGAGGGACTCGAACACCTGCAGCAGGCGCTCGGCGGCGGCAAGGGCGTCATATTGCTGAGTGCGCATTTTACGACGCTGGAGATCTCAGGAAGACTGCTTGCGATGAACTGCCCGCCTTTTGATGCCGTCTACCGGAAAAACCGCAGCGACTTCATCACGGAACTGCAGCGCACGGGCCGGGAACGCTCGGCGGACGAGACGATCGAGAAGCGCGATATCAAGCGGATGGTACGCAAACTGCGCAAGGGGCGGCCCGTCTGGTATGCGCCGGACCAGAGCTACGATCGCAAGGGCGCGGCGGTGATTCCCTTCTTCGGTGTGCCCGCGATGCACACGACGGCAACGTCGACGCGGGCCCGCCTGGGGAACGCCGTGGCGCTGCCGTACTTCCCGCGCAGGCTCGCCGACGGCAGCTATGTGCACACGATCCTGCCGCCGCTGGACAACTTCCCGAGTGACGATCCCGTCGAGGATACGAAGCAGTACGTGCGCGTACTCGAAGACCACATTCGCAGCTGCCCCGAGCAGTACTTCTGGATACACCGGAAGTTCAAGAACCTGCCGCAAGGCTACGACGATTACTACGCGGATCTGGACGCGCTGAAATAACCGTCGAGCAACGCTTGCCAGTTGCCCTCGTCGAAGTGCACGCGGGGGTCCATGGTCTTGATCTTGACGAGCGAGCGATGCAGGCGGCCCAGGGTTTTTTGCTGCCAGGCCCCCGGCGGCAGCAAACGGCCGCGATCGAAGTCGAGCATCCACACCCTGCCGGCGCTGTCGATCTGCAGGTTATAGGCATTCATGTCGGCGTGGTAGACACCGCAGGCATGAAACTCCCGTATCGCCGTGCCGGCGGAGCGCCAGAATCCCTCGTCGCGCGAGCGGACCGCGATGTACTCCGACAACGGGGACACGGCGGGGATGCGCACGGTGATGATGTCGGCCGTGTAGGTGAGCCCGTGACGGCGATAACGGGCAGCGGCCGGCC
>CBDUCE010000059.1:0-14678 GCA_965365575.1 uncultured Gammaproteobacteria bacterium | reverse complement strand
GAACTCAAGAGCCGCAAGGTGCTGCTGGACCTGCATCGCGCTAGAATGCCGAAAAGGCCTTCCCCGGAAGAACGCTGAATGCCGAACAAGAGACCTATTTATCTCGGCGTGAATATCGATCACATCGCCACGCTGAGGCAGGCTCGCGGTACGCTGTACCCGCGGCCGGCTGATGCTGTAGTGATTGCCGAACGCGCCGGCGCGGACAGCATCACGGTGCATCTGCGAGAGGATCGGCGCCACATCCAGGACGCCGACCTGCCCGCGATAGCCGCGGTCATGCAAACCCACATGAACCTGGAACTCGCGGTCACGGATGAGATGCTGGACATCGCGTGCGGGTTTGCACCGAGTGATTGCTGCCTCGTGCCCGAGCGGCGCGAGGAGCTGACGACGGAAGGCGGTCTGGACGTGGCGGGGCAGGTTGACCGCGTCAGGGAGGCGTGTGCGCGGCTCGCGGACGCGGGCGTCAGGGTTTCGCTGTTCATCGATCCCGACGAAAAGCAACTCGAGGCGGCCGTCGCTTGTGGCGCCCCCGTCGTCGAGCTGCACACCGGGGCGTATGCCGAAGCGCAGGGTGAGCAGCGCGCGGCCGAAGTGGCGCGAGTCGCCGCTGCAGCGGCGTTCGGCGATCGCCTCGGTCTCCTGGTCAATGCAGGCCACGGCCTCAATTACGATAATGTCGGCGAGATTGCCGCGATTTCGCAGATCGTCGAACTCAATATCGGGCATGCAATTATCTCACGCGCCGTGTTCGATGGCCTGGCCGTGGCGGTGTCGGAAATGAAGCGGCTCATGACGGAGGCGCGCGGCGCGTGATCTTCGGAGTCGGTACGGACGTTGTCGAGTTGTCGCGCATTCAGGCCACTTACGATCGTTTCGGCGAGCATTTCGTGCGGCGCGTGCTGATGGGGCAGGAGCTCGAACTGTTCCGCAAGAGCAAGTGGCCGGTTCGCTTCCTCGCCATGCGCTTCGCGGGCAAGGAAGCCACCGTGAAAGCGATGGGCACGGGTTTTGCGCATGGCGTATGGTTGCGGGATGTGGGCATCACCAATAACGAGTGGGGACGGCCGCTCGTTATCTGGTCCGAGCGCGGCCGGCGTGTCTGCGATCGGCTCGGTATCGGCGACGGCCACGTCAGTCTTACGGATGACGCCGGCCTCGTCATTGCGTTCGCCGTAGTAGAGAAAGCCTGAGATGCATTGTTTTTCCTTCGATATCGAGACCATCCCGGACGTGGAGTTCGGCCGCCGCATGTGGGGGCTCGAGGATCTGCCCGACGATGACGTGGCAACCGCGATGACCTTCATGCGCCAGCAGCAGACCGGCAGCGACTTCCTGCCGCTGCACCAGCACCGAGTCGTGGCGATTTCCGTCGCGCTTCGTACCGGTGACAGTTTCAGGGTGTGGAGCCTCGGTGACGAGGAATCCGGCGAAGCGGAAATAGTCGGGCGTTTTTTCGACGGCATCGAGCGCTACGCGCCGGATCTCGTTTCCTGGAATGGCAGCGGCTTCGATCTTCCCGTACTGCACTACCGCGCGCTCAGGCACGGCATACAGGCGCCACGCTACTGGGAAGTGGGCGACGGCGACCGGGAGTACAAGTGGAACAACTATCTGAGCCGCTTCCACTGGCGCCACGTCGATCTCATGGACGTACTGGCGGGCTTCCAGCCCCGGGGGCGCGCAAGCCTCGACCAGGTGGCCGTATTGCTGGGTTTTCCCGGCAAGCTCGGCATGAGCGGGGACAAGGTGTGGGACAAGTGGCTCGCCGGCGGTATTCGCGAGATACGCGATTACTGCGAGACAGACGTGCTTAACACCTGGCTGATCTACCTGCGGTTCGAATTCATGCGCGGCAATCTCGACGCGACCGCGCTTGAACGTGAACTCACGCTGGTTCGCGAAACGCTCGCGGTGATAGCCGAGCCCCACATCAAGGAATTTCTCGACGCCTGGCCCGAGAAGGGGTGAACCGCGGCATGGCGCGCGGCAGGCGGCAGCCGGAGACGGCGACGATCACTTCCGTCACGCACGATGGGCGCGGCATTGCCGATACGAGCGGCAAAAAGGTCTTTGTCGCGGGCGCGCTCAGCGGCGAGGAGGTGCAGTTCATGCGGCGCAAATCACGCCGCAAGTTCGATGAAGCCGAGTTGCTCGAAGTCATCACTGCTTCTCCGGACCGCGTCGAGGCGAAATGTGCCGTATTCGGCCGTTGCGGCGGCTGCGCGCTTCAACATGTCAGTGCGGACCAGCAGCGCAGCATCAAGTTCGGGACCCTCAGAGACAACCTGGAGCGCATCGGCGGCGTGGAACCGGCGCGATGGCTGGCGCCCGTCACCGGCCCGGAATGGAATTACCGCCGCCGCGCCCGGCTTGCCGTCAAGGATGTCAGCGCCAAGGGCCGGGTCCTCGTGGGTTTTCGCGAACGGCATGCGCCATACATTACCGACATGCATCGCTGCGAAGTGCTTGCGCCGCCCGTCGACGAGCTCATCGATCCGCTCAGCGAACTGATCGGCGGCCTGTCGATACGCGCGCGCTTGCCCCAGGTCGAAGTCGCCGTAGCGGACAATGCTACCGCCCTCGTATTCCGTGTGCTAGACGCGCCGGCAGCCAGCGATCTCGACGAATTTCGCGGCTTCGCCGATGAGCACGGTGTGCGCGTCTACCTGCAGCCTGGCGGCCTGGATTCACTCTACCTGCTGCACCCGGGCGGCGAACAGGAGCCGCTTTACTACACGCTGCCCGAATTCGACGTGCGCATCGAGTTCGAGCCGATCGATTTCGTGCAGGTCAATGCCGCGATCAATCGCGCCATGGTCGGCAAAGCGCTCGAATTGCTCGAGCCGGAACGGCAGGACCGCGTGCTTGATCTCTTCTGCGGTATCGGCAATTTTTCGCTGCCGCTCGCGCGCGAGTGTGCCGAGGTCCTGGGCGTGGAGGGCGAGGCAACGCTCGTGCGCCGCGCTGCAGACAATGCGGCTGCCAATTTGCTCGACAACGCGAAGTTTCGCCAGGCCGACCTGGCTGCCATCGACGGCACGGAAAGCTGGCTGCAAAAACCGTGGGACCGGCTGCTCCTTGACCCGGCCCGCAGCGGCGCGGCGGAGGTCGTAAACCGCATCGACCGGATCGATCCGGCCCGCATCGTCTACGTCTCGTGCCACCCCGGGACGCTCGCGCGCGACGCGGGCGTGCTGGTCAGCGAGGCGGGCTATACGCTCGAAGCCGCGGGCATCATCGATATGTTTCCGCACACGGCGCACGTCGAGTCGATTGCTGTTTTCGGGAAATAGTCAATAATGGTGCTGTAATCAGTCATTCGGGGAGCGGTGCATGTCACTCGGACCGGTGATGCTCGACATCGATGGTCTCAGCCTGACGCCGGCTGATCGTGAACTGCTGCGTGAACCTGCTGTGGGCGGACTGATCCTCTTCAGTCGCAACTACGAGTCGCCGCAACAGCTCACGGAACTGGTGGACCAGGTGCGGGCGCTCAGGAGCCCGCCGCCGATCATTGCCGTGGACCACGAGGGCGGCCGGGTGCAGCGTTTCCGCGACGGTTTCACGGCGATCCCGCCGATGCGGGTCATCGGCCGCCAGTTCAGGACGGACCCGAAAGGCGCGCTTGAACTCGCGAGGCGGGCGGGCTGGCTGATTGCCGCCGAGCTCCGGGCGAGCGGCATCGACCTGTGTTTTGCGCCCTGCGTGGATCTCGACTGGGGGGTTAGCGAGATCATCGGCGACCGGGCATTCGACGCCAGGCCGGAAGTCGTCTGCGAACTCGCGGCCGAGTTTTCACGCGGACTGCGCAGCGCCGGGATGGCGGCTGTCGCAAAGCATTTCCCGGGCCACGGCGCTGTCGTGGCGGACTCCCACGAGCAGCTGCCGGTGGATCGGCGCGAATACGGCGACCTGCTGGATGACATGCGGCCCTACGATAAATTGATCGACAACGGGCTCATCGCTGGCGTCATGATGGCGCATATTGTTTATTCACAGATGGACCCGCTGCCGGCCGGATTTGCGCCGTTCTGGATTCAGCGCGAGCTTCGCTCGAGACTCGGATTCGATGGCGCGGTCCTGAGCGACGACCTCAGCATGAAGGCGACACGCAGGTATGGCACTATGCCCGAGCGAGCACGACGGGCCCTGGAGGCAGGCTGCGACATGATACTGGTCTGCAACGACCGAGATGCCGCGCAGGCGACGGTTCGTGCGCTTAAGGACTACTCGAATCCGCTGTCGCTGGTTCGGCTTGCGAGGCTGCACGGAACCGGGCACCTCATGCGGGAGTCATTGCTCGCCAGCGATGAGTGGCACGATGCACACGCCCAATTGTCGAAGTGGATCGAGCCGCCTGAACTCAAACTTGACGCCTGAATATGGAACCTGTCAACAGACGCATTCTCGAGCAAGTTCTTGCGGAATCCGCGGAACCGGTGCTGGTCGTGCGCGTCGATCACTCCGAATGGCCGGTTGCATTCAGCAACCGGGCATTTGCCGCGATTGGCGCCGAACAGGCGGACGGTAAGCCCTTCGCCGATGTCATCGAGCAGATGGTGGGTCGCGAGCTGGCGCTCGAGATCAGCGAAGCCGTGCGATCGAAGCAGGAAACCAGCTTCCCTGTCGAGCGGGGCGGGCGTGAGTTTCTGCTCGTACTCAAGCCGCTTTCGTTGCCGGGGGAGAATGGCGCCGCCTTTTACGCGGCATTCTGGCGCAACGGCTCCGGTAACCTGTCGACCGCTGGCGCGGAGGTGCAGCACGCGCTGTTGAAGGCGAAGCGGCGCATCCGCGACCTGTCGCGCGACGATCCGGTGACCGGGCTCCTGAATGAACGCGCGTTTCGTGACGTACTTGACCACGACTGGGCGGTTGCGGCCCGGGAAAAAAGCGCGCTCGCGGTCGTCGTGTTCTCGCTCGATGATTTCGATGCCTACGTCGACGTGTTCGGGCGGCATGCCGCCGATTCCTGCCTGCGCAGGGTCGGGCAGGCGATCCGGCGCTGCCTGAGGCGTGCGAGCGACGTCGTGGGGCGACTCGAGCGCGAACAGCTCGCCGTGTTGTCACATGCGCCCGACGACCACGCGGTGCAGGATTTTGCCGCCAGGATATCGACCGCGGTGCGCGAACTGGGCCTGCACCACCCGCGCTCCGGCGCCGGGCGGTTCGTCACCGTGTCATTTCACGTGGGGCTGGTCCAGGTTGCGGAGGAGTCACGCAGCGCCGGCAGGTTTCTCGACGATTTACTGGCCGGGTTCTCCGACTAGGCCGGGTTCGGCCGCCTCGACCTCCGGTTCCTCGACGCGGATTATTTTCGCAAGCACCCCGAACTTCGGGTGATCGAAATAACGCAGGTCGCCATTCTTGAAAATGCGATCTTCCAGAATCCGGTAGGGCGCGGGCACAGGCTGCAACTCGTCGTAGCCTGCACCGCCGCGGCCGTCGCTGAAAACCGATACGGATTCGTCGATTGCAGTCGGGTCGGCAAGGCCGGAGCGCTGCTCGAGGCTCAGGTCTACCACGAGGTGCAGGTATCGGCTCAGGTAGAGGGTGAACGTGCCCTCAAGGCCTTCGGCGGGCTTCGCGAGGGCCTGCAAGTCGATCGGCTGCGTTTCCTCCTCGGGCCTTGTCACCTGCGTCCACGCGAAATGCATTACCGGCCGGTAGACGTCCAGCCGGTCCAGGCGGCTGGCGATGTCGGTCATGGTGAGTTCATCTTCGACGTTCAGGACGAATTCGGGCTCGCCCCGACCAGGCAGCTGATTCTTGACAGCAGCCCCGGCGGCGCCGGCATCGCTAAAAACGAGTTCGCCTTCGGCTGGAACATCGTCGGGCCCGGGCGGCGGTACCTCCGGCAGGAACCGTTCCGTGCCGACGGATACCGCTTCGGCATACTCGAAGATAATTACTTCGACCATGTAGCGCGGGTAGTCCGCTTCTTCGGGTTCGGCGATGGTCTGGGCGGCACCTGCTGCCCACGCGAGTGTCATCGCGATGGTTGTCGTTGCTCGTCGCATCATCATGCTTTTAACCTGCTGGCCCTCAGCTCGTCTGCCCGCCATCCTGCTTCAGGGCGAGTTTGCCCATCAGGTCCTCGATCGCCCGGAAGCGCGCCGCGATATCCTGGAGATCGAGGCGGAAGCTCAATCGGTGCGAGCCCTGAAGCCGGTAACAGCGGCTGTCATTTTGCACCAATTTCACGAGCGCGACAGGATCAATCCGGCTGTCATCACCAAATAGCAGGTAGCCGCCCGCGTCGGCGGCGTCGATTTTCTCGATACCGAGCGCCGCAGCACGCTGTTTCAACCCCGCGATGCGCATCAGGTTCTTCGTCGCATCGGGCAGCAGCCCGAATCGATCGATCAACTCCACCTGCAGTTCGCGCAGGTCGTCTGCCGTTTTCGTTCCCGATATGCGCTTGTAAAGAATGAGCCGCAAGTGCACGTCCGGTACGTAGTCGTCGGGGAGCAGGGCAGCGACATGCAGGTTGATATCGACGCCGGTGTCGAGTGGCGCATCCAGGTCGGGCTCGCGGCCCGAGCGCAGGGACTCGACGGCGCGCGCCAGCAGCTCGGTGTACAGCGAAAAGCCGATCTCCTGGATCTGGCCGCTTTGCTCGTCGCCCAGCAGTTCGCCGGCGCCCCGAATCTCGAGGTCGTGAGTCGCCAGCGTGAAACCCGAGCCGAGGTCTTCCAGTGAATCGATGGCCTCGAGACGCTTGACGGCGTCGGCGGTCATTGCCGCTTTCGGCGGGGCCACCAGGTAGGCATAGGCGCGGTGGTGGGAGCGGCCGACCCGGCCCCGCAGCTGATGCAGCTGTGCGAGGCCGAAGCGGTCGGCGCGGTTGATGATGATCGTGTTCGCGGTCGGCACGTCGATGCCGCTTTCGATGATGGTCGTGCACAACAACACGTTGAACCGGCGGTGGTAGAAGTCGAGCATGACCTGTTCGAGTTCGCGCTCCGGCATCTGGCCGTGGCCGATGCGCAGGGCCGCTTCCGGCACGAGTGTCCTGAGCCGCTCGGCGATGCGCCCGATGTCCTCGACGCGGTTGTGCACGAAATAGACCTGGCCGCCGCGCTTGATTTCGCGCAGGCAGGCTTCGCGAATCACGACGTCGTTCCATTCGCCGACGAAGGTCTTGACGGAAAGCCGCTCGGCGGGTGGCGTCGTTATCAGCGACATGTCGCGAATGCCACCCATCGCCATGTTCAGCGTGCGCGGGATGGGTGTTGCCGTCAACGTGAGCACGTCGATCTCGCTGCGCAGGGAGCGGATGGCTTCCTTGTGGCGCACGCCGAAGCGGTGTTCCTCGTCGATGATCACGAGCCCGATGTCCTTGAACGACTTCGTGTGCTGCAGCAGCCTGTGCGTGCCGATGACGACGTCGACCGCGCCGGATTGCATGCCCGCCGCGATCTCGGCTACCTGCTTCGCCGACTGGAAGCGCGACACGACTTCGACGCGAACCGGCCAGTCGGCGAATCTGTCGCGAAAATTCTGGCCGTGCTGCTGCGCAAGCAGCGTCGTGGGCACCAGCACGGCAACCTGTTTGCCGCTATGCACCACGGCGAAGGTCGCGCGCAGCGCGACTTCGGTCTTGCCGAACCCGACGTCGCCACAGACGATGCGATCCATCGGTGCGTCGGACGCGAGGTCTTCCAGTACCTCGTCGATCGTGCGCGCCTGGTCGTCTGTCGGCTCGAAAGGGAACTCGCTTTCGAAGGCCCGGTAATCGGACTCCAGCCAGCGAAAGGGGTGGCCTGCGCGGGCTGCGCGGCGTGCATAAATGTCGAGGAGCTCGGCCGCGGCATCGCGGATCTTGCGGATCGCACGCCGCCGGGCCTTTTCCCACTGGTCGCTGCCGAGGCGATGCAGCGGCGCATTCTCGGGTGACGTGCCCGTATATCGCGAGATCAGCTCCAGCGCATGCACCGGCACGTAGAGCTTGTCGCCCTCTGCGTACTCGAGATGCAGGAATTCGCCCTCGATGCCACCCACGTCGAGCGTAATCAGCCCGATGTAGCGGCCGACGCCGTACTCGGCATGCACGACCGGCGAACCCGCCTCCAGATCGTCGAGCTGCCGGATGATCGCCTCCGGATCCCGCTCGGCACGGCGCCGGCGGCGCTGCGTGCGTACGCGGTCGCCGAAGAGCTGCTGCTCACTGATGATCGCGAGCCGCGCGTCGGGCAGCAAGACGCCGTTTTCGAGCGGCGCAACCGCGACGCCGATACGATGGCTGCCGGCCGCGAAATCCTGCCAGCCGGCGGCGCGGACGAGATCGAGGCCGCGCCCCGACAGGAGGTCGTAGACCTGCTCGCGCCGGCCGGCCGAGTCCGTGGTGAACAGCACGCGGCCATCGAAGTCCTCCAGGAACTGCATGAGCGCCCCGGCGGGGTCCTCGTAGCGAGCCTCGATCTTGAGTGCCGGCGGCATGCGTGTGGGCAGGTTGCAGACGTGCGGAGCCTCCGCAAGGGACTGCGCGGAATATCGGATGCTGCGGTGGCGATCGAGCTGTGCCGTGACCGCATCGATCGCGGCAAACGTCTCCCCCGGGTCGAGGACGGGCCGCTCCGGATCGAGGCTGCAGAGTTCGTGCCGCTCTTCGATTTCGGCCCAGGCCCGCTCGAGCAGTCCGTTCAGTCCATCCGGCCGGACCACGATGCAGTTGTGCGGCAGGTAATCCGCGAGGCCGGCTGTCTGCTCGAAGAAGAGCGGCAGATAGTATTCGATGCCGCCGTGCGCAATTCCGTCGGAAACGTCACGGTACACGCGCGAACGGCTCGGTTGACCCTCGAATCGTTCGCGATAGCGCGAGCGGAACGCCCGGACTGCTTCATCGTCCAGCGGCACCTCGCGTGCGGGCAGCAGCTCGATCGAGTCCATGGCGTCGCCGGACAGCTGTGACTCGGCGGAGAAATATCGCAGCGACTCGATGTCATCGTCAAAGAAGTCGATGCGCACCGGCTGTGCCGAGCCCATCGGGAATACGTCGATCAGCGAACCACGGACGGCGAACTCACCGTGTTCGGACACCTGTGGAACGCGCAGGTAGCCGGCGGCCGCCAATGACCCTGTGAACTCGTCATGGGAGAGTTGCTGGCCCGTGTGCAACGACAGCGAGCGGGCGGCGACGTAGTCCAGCGGCGGCAGACGTTGCAGCAGCGCGGGCGCAGAGACGACGGTGACGCCGCGCTGCATCGACGGCAGCTGCGACAGCACCGCGAGGCGCTGCGAGATGATGTCCTGGTGAGGCGAAAAACTGTCCCAGGGCAGCGTCTCCCACTCGACGAAATGCAGCACCGGGAAATTGCCGCCGGAAAAAAAGCGCAGCTCGGCTTCCAGCTGGTCGGCGTGACGCGGATCGTCGGCCAGCAGCAGCAAAGGCACGTCGGCCTGCCCTGCGAGTTCCGCGACGGCAAGCGGCGCGCTAGCACCGACGAGGCTGCCCCAGCCGGAAAAGCGGCCGGACGACAGGGGTGCGGCAATGAGGTAGGTGGTATCGGGCACGATGGGCGCAATGCGGAATGGGCCCGCGATTATAGTCGCGCCGCCTGCCGCTCACCACACGGCTTGTCTTGGCATCGCGGGCGCAGCGAGCCATGAGGGAGAGGAATACCCTGACCGGCCTGCCGGAATCGGTGCTCGATGGCGGCAAACGAAAACGCCCGGGCGGGGCCCGGGCGCTGGTGTTCGTGAATGTGCTGGCTCGGCTAGCGTTTGAGCACGGCGTGGACGACCCGGTCGTACTCGAAATACACCGTGAAATCGGCGTACTCCCAGCGCGAGATCGGTGGTTCGCCGACTGCTGCCTTCTTCGTTACCGGGCTGCCGTACTTCGCCTCGACCTGCGCCTGGGTGGTGCCGCGTAAGGGGCGCGAACCATCCTCGCCCGCGCTGATGCCCGAGGTCTTGAGCGTATCCGCGCTGGCGCTTGCCATCAGGCCGAGTGTCAGGCCCAGTATTGTCAGTAACCGCAGCTTGTGCATGATGCCTCTCCGAGTGCTTGCCGAGTCAATATAGCACCCGGCGGCTGGGCAAAAAACAGGATCGAGGTCTCGTTTGCGCTTCGTTTCCGTTGAAAACGCCGTTATTGAGAACTGTGTCACAATTCGGGCGCGCTGAAACGGCGTGAACCGGGGCGAGTTGATTGTGGTTTAATGCGTGGCGATGATTAATCCCGTCGAACTGTTTGTCGGGCTTCGCTACCTGCGAGCGAAGCGCCGCACCCGATTCGTTTCCTTCATCACGCTCATATCGCTACTCGGCATCGCGCTCGGTGTGGCCGCCCTGATCGTGATCCTCTCCGTGATGAACGGTTTCGAAGGCGAATTGCGCAGCCGGCTGCTGAGCATGTCGGCGCACGGTTTCGTGACGGGAAGCTCCGGCGTGACCAGTGACTGGCGGCAGCTCGTCGCAGAGGTCGAAGCAGAAGACGGCGTTGCCGCCGCGGCCCCTGTCGTCGAGCTGGAGGGAATGATCCAGTCTGGCCGGGACCTGCGTGCCGTCATCGTGCACGGCATCGATCCCGACTTCGAAGAGCGTCTCTCCGGTGGCGTAATGAACCTCGTCGAAGGTGACCTGTCGAGCCTCCAGGCGGGCAGTCGCGGGATCATCCTGGGGCGGGTGCTTGCCTATGATCTCGGTGTGCGCGTCGGCGACGGCGTCGTGTTGCTCATCCCGCGGCCGGTCGGCGACGGAACCATGGAAGCCGTGCTCGAGCGCTTCGTCATGAGGGGGGTCTTCGAGGCCGGCCTGCAGGATCACGACAGCATTCTCGCCCTGGTCAACACGCGCGACGCGGCTGAAATCCTGGGCCTCGGTGACGAGGCTACGGCCGTTCGCTTTCGTGCGGACGACGTAATGTCTGCGCCGGCGATCAGCAAGCGGCTGACGCAGCGCCTCGAGGGCGTGACGGGCAGTGACTGGACCGTCGAGAACGCAAGTTACTTCCGCGCGATCAAGCTCGAGAAGATGATGATGTCTCTGATTCTCTCGCTGATTATCGGGGTCGCCGCGTTCAATATCGTTGCAAGCCTCGTCATGGTCGTTACGGACAAGACGAACGATATCGCGATCCTGCGCACGCTCGGCATGGGCCCCAACGGCGTCGTGCGGGTCTTTTTCGTGCAGGGTGCCGTGATCGGCTGGGCCGGGGTGCTGGTCGGCGTGTTGCTCGGCATCGTTCTCGCCATCAACGTTCCTGTCATCGTGCCGGCGCTCGAGCAGTTGTTCGGTTTTCAGATCATGCCGGGCGACGTCTATTACGTGACGCGCATTCCGTCGGAGCTCGAATGGGCGGACGTAACGGTCATATCGATCGCCGCGTTCCTGCTCACGTCGATCGCCACGCTATATCCTGCGAGGCGCGCGGCGCTGGTGAACCCTGCTGTCGCGCTGAGGTACGAGTAGCGATCATGGCCCGACGCTACGAAACATGGATTGGCAGCCGCTACGTGCGCGCGCGCAGCGCGAACAGCTTCGTGTCTCTCATTTCCGCGATATCGATGCTCGGCATCGCGATCGCGGTTTCGGTGCTTATCATCGTGTTGTCGGTGGTGAACGGTTTCGAGCGGGAACTCAAGGATCGACTGCTGGCAATGACCGCGCACGCGAGCATCGAGGGCGTCGAGGGCGAACTCGAAGGATCGCAGGATCTGCAGGCGACCGCCGCGCGCAATCCGCGAGTCACCGCGTCGGCACCCTATGTAAGCGGGCAGGCGCTGATGGTCTTCGGCGAACAGCTGAGCGGTGCGGAAATCCGGGGGATCGATCCGCCGCAGGAGGACGCCGTTTCGGGCGTGGCAGGCCTGATGCTCGAAGGTGACCTGGCCAGCCTGGAATCCGGCGGTTTCAATGTCGTGCTGGGCGTGGAACTTGCCAACGAGCTGCAAGTCGCGCTCGGTGACAAGGTCACCGTGACGCTGGCAGAGGGGATCGTTACGCCCGCCGGTGTCGTGCCACGGACCAAGCGCTTCACGGTGAGCGGGGTCTACCGTGTCGGCATGTACGAATTCGACCGCCGCCTCGCTTTCATCAATATCGGCGACGCCCAGAAGCTCTATCGCAAGAGAGATACCGTCACCGGCGTCAGGCTATCGGTCACGGACATTTTCGACGCCAACGCGATCGTGCGCGAAGTCGCGCTCGACCATGGCGCGCTGGTGCTCATCAGCGACTGGACCCGGCGTCATGTGAATTTCTTTCGATCGATCCAGATCACCAAGTCGATACTTTTCGTCATCCTGTTGCTGGTCATCGCTGTCGCCGCTTTCAACATCGTATCCACACTCGTCATGGTCGTGAAGGAAAAGCAGGCGGACATCGCCATATTGCGCACGGTGGGAGCGCGGCCCTCGAGTATTCTCAGGATTTTCGTGACGCAGGGCAGCGTCATCGGTATCGTCGGCACGCTTGCGGGCGTCTTGTTCGGCGTCTTGCTTGCAATCAACCTGGAGACCGTGGTGACGCAACTCGAAGCGCTATTCGGCATCAAGTTCCTCGCGGCAGACGTGTATTTCATCAGCGACCTGCCGTCCGAACTGCGTCTGGCGGACGTCGCGAGGATCGCCACCATTGCACTGGTGCTGGCGCTGGGTTCGACACTGTACCCGGCATGGGTTGCCGCGAAGACCGCGCCGGCAGAGGCGCTGCGCTATGACTGACGGCGCGAGCAACGTTCTGGAGTGCCGCGGTGTCGTGCGCCGTTTCCGCGAGGGTGACTCGGTGCTCGAGGTCCTCAGCGGCGTGGACCTGGAAGTGGCAGCGGCCGAGCGCGTGGCGATTATCGGCACATCGGGCTCGGGCAAGACTACGCTCCTGCAGATCATGGGCGGGCTGGACGATCCCGATGAGGGCGTGGTGCTCGTCGACGGCGTCGCGATGCACGGCGGCGACGAAAAAGCGAAGGGCGACCTGCGCAATCGGTATATCGGCTTCGTTTACCAGTTTCATCATCTGTTGCCCGAATTCACGGCTGAGGAAAACGTCGCGATGCCGTTGCTTATTCGCCGCGAGCCCAGGGCCGACGCGCTGGCCAAAGCGCGCGACCTGCTCGGTCGCGTCGGGCTCGGCGAACGCCTGACCCACAAGCCTGGCGAACTGTCGGGTGGCGAGCGGCAACGCGCAGCCGTGGCGCGCGCCCTCATTACGCGGCCGCAACTCGTCCTTGCGGATGAACCCACCGGTAATCTCGATGCGGGTAACGGCGAGCACGTACTCAACCTCATGCTGGAACTCAACCGCGAGATGCGCACGAGTCTCGTGATCGTTACTCATGACCACTCGATCGCAAATCGCATGGACCGGGTGCTCGTCCTGGAGGACGGGCGGCTGATCAAGGCGGACTAAGGCCTGACTCAGCTCTCGCGGTCCTGCCGCTGCTTGCGTTTGCGGGTCTTGTACTGACCGATCGAGCTTCGCCAGACCATGTCGAGCGTCACGTAGGCCAGCAACGCTGATATCGTTCCCAGCAGCAGGCATCCGAGCAGCATCGGCTGCCAGATGTTCACGAACGTGTGCCGGACCCATTCGAACGACATTTCAATCGCGAACGGTTGCCGCGGAACGCCGAGTAGCCAGGCGCCGAGCCGGTAGGCGAAGAAGTACATCGGGCCTATCGTCAGCGGGTTGCTGATAAAGGTTGTGAGCGCCGCAATCGGTATATTCACCCGCAGGGCCAACGCCGCGAAAGAGGCCCACAGCGGGTGGCCCGGGAACGGCATGAACGCGAAGAACGCGCCCAGTGCGACTGCCGGCACGACGTTCTTGCGGCGAATGCTCCACAGGCGGTGGTCGTGCATGAGGTGGCTGAACGGCGCGAGGAACCATTTCTTGCCGTACTCGTGGCGTTTGAATGCGAATTTCCTGAAAAAGCGTCTTGGCATCCGAGTTTGAATCCGATTCCCTGACAGGAGGGCGATTCCTTTCCCATCGGCCGATGCGACAGCAACGCGATGACCAAATCCTGTTTGAGCCTGCTGGCAGGTGCTTACGCGCTGCACTTTACCAGCTTTACATCCATTTACGTTCTATTACCGGTGGTTATGATCGGCGCCGGCATCGCCTTCGTCGGCGGTGGCCGCCCGGCGGCCGCCTGGTTCATCGCCGGGTTGGTCCTGTTTGCGCTGCACGCACAACATGTTGTCGGGCAGCGGCTGCTCCCGCAGTTCGAGGGCGACAGTATGTTGACGGTCCTGCAGGTAGTCGACTTTCCACGCCGCAGGGGCGAAACAATCAGCTTCGTGGCCCGGCCGGTCGGCGATCCCCGCATTCCACCGAGAGTTCGCGTCAGCTGGTACGAGGCCGGCGAACAACCCGAGATCGGTGAGGTCTGGCAGTTCGAGGTGCGGCTCCGCCGGCCGCGCGGGACGAGCAATCCCGATGTCTTCGATTACGAAGCCTGGTTGTTCCGCGAGCGCATCGGGGCGACGGGCTATGTCGTTAACGGGCGGCGTAATCAGCGACTGCAGCTGGATGCCGGCGGCCCGGTGAGCCGTCTGCGGCATCGCATCGTCGGGCGGCTCGATTCGGTCGTCGAAGATGCGGACACGGCCGCGGTCGCCGCCGCAATTACCGTCGGCGCGCGGCACGGCATAACGGCGGAACAATGGCTGCGCTATGCACAATCAGGAACGAGCCACCTGATGGCGATCTCCGGACTGCACGTC
>CBDUCE010000058.1:0-14711 GCA_965365575.1 uncultured Gammaproteobacteria bacterium | reverse complement strand
GTCGTGCCGCTGCTGGTCGAATCGTCGCTGCGAGAATTCGTGGACCGGGTGCTGGTCGTGGACTGCGACGAAGAGACCCAGGTCGCGCGACTGCTCACCAGGGACGCCGAATCCGAGAACCAGGCGCGGCGCATGCTTGCGGCTCAATCGAGCCGGGCCGAGCGGCTCGCCATTGCGGACGACGTCGTCACCAACGACGGCACTCTCGATGACACGCGCGAGCAGGTCCTGGCGCTCCACCAGCGCTATCTGCGCGTGGCGGCCGCTCGCGAAACCTGACGGTGTCGCCGATCGGCGCCATTTGCCAGTGAGCGGGACGTCCTTCAGAATACGGCAATGGCAAAACCCGCGGGAAATGTGACTCCCTATACTGCGTCCGGGCAGGCCTATTACGAGCTACCGCTGAGCGAACGGATGCGCACTTTCCTGCGCCTGGAGTTCCTGTACCGGCAAATGCTGTACAACTTCGAGACCGACTCGCGCTGGGCGACGCGGGCCACCATCAGTACGTTGCTCGAGATACTCGCGATCCTGCTGCGCGGTGACGTTCGCGGCGAAGTCCAGAAAGAGCTGGATCACCACATCAACATGCTGCAGCGGTTTAAGAGCCAGCCGGGCGTGGACAGCAAGCGTCTCGAGACCCTAATCCGTAATCTTGTCGAGAGCCGTGGCGAGGTCTCGACCATCGGCACGCAATACCTGCAGCCGCTAAAGGAAAGTGAGTTCCTGCGCGCGATCCAGCACCGCAACTCGATACCCGGGGGCACCTGCGAGTTCGACCTGCCGGAGTACAACCACTGGTTACGGCAGCCCTATGCGCGCCGTGAGCAGGACCTGAAGCGCTGGATCGGTGCGATCCGGCCGTTGTGCGACGCGGTGGTCGAGGTGCTGTGGCTGATACGCGAGAGCACCGAGCCGGTGGACAAGACCGCGATCAACGGCATGTATCAGCACAGCATGAGAAAAGATGCCAATGGACGGCTGCTGCGGGTGATCCTCGACAACACCAGCGAACTCTACCCCGAGATCAGCGGCAGCCAGCACCGATTTACCGTGCGCTTTCTCGAATGGTCGACGATCGAAAGCCGCGCCGTCCAGACCGGCCACGACGTCTCGTTTCAGCTCGCCATCTGCTGAAGCGCCTCGATCACGGGTACGTCCGCGGGCAATAGTTCGTGGTCGCCGAGTGACGCCGGCGGCACCCAGCAAAGTGCCTGCCCCTCCAGGCCCGCCGGGTCGTTCTTCCAAGCGCTGACCAGGAAAAAGTGGATGGATACCGAGCGATCGGGGTAGTCGTGCTCGAGGTGCATGAAGCGCTCGAACGCGCCCATCTCGATACCGAGTTCTTCCGCGAGTTCCCGGGCGAGCGCCTGCTCCGGGCTCTCACCATCGCCGATCTTGCCGCCGGGAAACTCCCACATTCCCTGGAACGGCCCGCCGCCGACTCGCTCGGCAATCAGCACACGACCGCGCGCATCGAACAATATGCCGGCTGCGACTCGGAGGCGCCGCATCCGGGACTAGCTGAGTTGCCCGTGGCAGCGCTTGTATTTCTTTCCGGAGCCACAGGGACACGGCTCGTTGCGGCCGACCTTGCGGCCGTCCCTGACAAAGGTCTCGACGGCTGCCGCGCTCTCGCTACCCTGCTGCGGGAGCCCCTGCCGCACCGCCTGGCCCTGCTGCGCGGGCGCCTGGCCTGCGCCTGGCGGCAACGGCGCCTGCGCGCCAAGCGCGGATGCCTGTGCGTGCTGGAACTTCAGTTTCTGTTGCTCCTCGCGCTGGCGCTGCATCTCGGCAAGGTCGTCCTCACCCTGGATACGGATGCGGGTCAGGATGCTGATGGTGTCGTGCTTGACCTGTTCCATCATCGCCCCGAACATTTCGAACGCTTCCCGCTTGTACTCCTGCTTCGGGTTCTTCTGCGCATAGGAACGCAGACCGATGCCCTGGCGCAGGTGATCCATCGCCGCGAGATGTTCCTTCCAGTGATGGTCCAGCTGCCGCAACATCACCTGCTTTTCGACGTTGCGCATCAGCTCGCTGCCGATTGTCTGCTCACGTTCGGCATAGGCCTTGCGGGCTTCTTCGATGCAGTAATCGCGGATGCCGTCGTCGTTGATCGACTTGTCTTCGGCAACCAGCCGCGCAATATCGAGATCGAGTCCGAAATCGGCCTCGAGCGCCTTGGACAGGCCGTCCGCGTCCCACTGCTCCTCCAGGCTGCCGGGGGGAATGTGCAGCGCAACGGCGTCGGCAATGACTTCGTCCCGGATCGCGGCAACGGACTCCTCGATCTCGTCGGCGGCCATCAGTTCCGAGCGCTGATGGTAAACGACCTTGCGCTGATCGTTCGCAACATCGTCGTATTCCAGCAGGTTCTTGCGGATATCGAAGTTGTGCGCCTCTACCTTGCGCTGCGCGCGCTCGATCTGGCGCGACAGCAGCTTGCTCTCGATCGCTTCACCCTCGCGCATACCGGCGCGAGCCAGCAGGCTCTTGGTGCGTTCGGGGTCGCCGAAGATACGCATCAGCGTATCTTCCATCGACAGGTAGAAGCGGCTGGAACCCGGGTCGCCCTGGCGGCCCGACCGGCCTCGCAGCTGGTTGTCGATGCGGCGTGATTCGTGGCGCTCGGTACCGATGATGTGCAGGCCACCCGATTCCAGGACCGCGTCGTGTCGCTTCTGCCAGTCGGCACGCACGGCCTCGACATCGGCGCCCTCGCCCAGGGCCGCACGCTCCGCCTCGAGGTTGCCGCCCAGAACGATGTCGGTGCCGCGACCGGCCATGTTGGTGGCGATCGTGATCATGCCCGGCCTGCCCGCGTGCTGCACGATATGCGCTTCACGCTCGTGTTGCTTCGCGTTGAGCACCTCGTGGTCGATCTTGCGCTTTTTGAGAATCGACGACAGGTGTTCCGACGTCTCGATCGACGTTGTGCCGACCAGCACCGGCTGGCCGCGCTCGCGGCAGTCCGTGATGTCCTCGATGATCGCCTCGAACTTGTCGTTCTCGGTGAGGTACACGAGGTCGGGCGCGTCGTCTCGGATCATCGGCTGGTGCGTCGGGATCACGACGACCTCGAGTCCGTAGATCTGCTGGAACTCGAAGGCCTCGGTATCGGCCGTACCGGTCATGCCGGACAGGTTGTTGTAGAGCCGGAAATAGTTCTGGAACGTGATCGACGCTATGGTCTGGTTTTCATGCTTGATCGCGACGCCTTCCTTCGCCTCGATCGCCTGGTGAAGGCCGTCGGACCAGCGCCGGCCCGCCATCGTGCGGCCGGTAAACTCGTCCACGATCACGATCTCGCCATCCTTGACGATGTATTCGACGTCGCGCTGGTAGATGACGTGCGCCCGGAGCGCTGCGTTCAGGTGGTGGAGCAGGCGAATGTTGCCGGCGTCGTAAAGACTTTCGCCTTCCTCGAGCAGCCCGGCCTGGGCCAGGAGACCTTCGACCTTGTCCTGCCCGTCCTCGGTCATGTGGGCCTGTTTCGCTTTCAGGTCGGTGGTGTAGTCACCGCGCGGCGCAAGCCTGCACTTCGCCACCTTTTCGTCGTCGTTCACGAGCACGACGTCGGCCTTGCGCGAGTCGCCAATGGCGACCGCGTCCTCGACCGTCATGATCTCTTCGCCGCCCGACTTGACGGGCTTGCCTTTCTCGTCGACCAGCGTGACCTTGCGCGCGACAATATCGAAATTGGTGTCTTCTTCGGGTTCGACGTGTTCCTTGAGTTTCGGAATCAGCTTGTTGATCTGGGCGTACAGATCGGTGCTCGCCTCGGCCGGTCCTGAGATGATGAGCGGCGTGCGGGCTTCGTCGATAAGGATCGAGTCGACCTCGTCGACGATAGCGAAATTGAGGTCTCTCTGGACCTTGTCGGTCAGCGAGAACGCCAGGTTGTCGCGCAGATAGTCGAAACCAAGCTCATTGTTGGTCGCGTACGTGATGTCGCACGCATAGGCCGCCTGCTTTTCCTCGTGAGTCTGCCCCGACCTGGCCACGCCGACGGTCAGACCGAGAAATTCATAAGCCGGCCGCATCCAGTCGGCGTCGCGCTGGGCGAGATACTCGTTGACCGTAACGATATGCACGCCCCGACTGCTAAGCGCATTGAGGTAAGCCGGCAGCGTCGCTACCAGCGTCTTGCCCTCACCGGTGCGCATCTCCGCGATGTTGCCGTCGTGCAGGACCATGCCGCCGATCAGCTGCACGTCGAAGGGCCGCATCCCGAGCGTACGCTTCGCCGCCTCGCGCATCACCGCGAAGGCCTCTGGCAGCAGCTGCTCCAGCGTTTCGCCGTCGTCCACACGACGCTTGAATTCGTCGGTCTTGCCGCGCAGGCCCGCATCGTCGAGCGCCTGCACGCTCTCTTCGAATGCGTTTATCCTTTTTACGGTCTTGCCGTACTGCCGCAGCAGCCGCTGGTTACGGCTGCCGAAGACGCGGGTCAAAATACTGGCCAATTGGTGCTCCTGCAGGGATGTCTCGTGACGGGTCCGGGCGCCCGGGCTTCCGGGCAGACGCTGGGAAAGGCGGGTATTCTAAGCGCTCGGGAAGCCATTTAGAACGGCAATCTGAGGATAAATTCCCCGATTACAAGGTCATGCGCGGAGGAGAGGCGCGCCGGGGCGCTCTCAGTTCGATGCGGTGCGGATGAAATTGACCGGATTCATGCGGCGGCCGTCGCGCAATACCTCGAAGTGGAGGTTGGGGCCGGTGGCACGGCCTGTTTCGCCCATCAATGCCACGACCTCGCCTTTCTTGACTTCGTCACCAACGGCGACGAGATTCTCTGAATTGTGCGCATAGCGCGTCGTGTAACCGTTACCGTGGTTGATCTCGACCATGAGCCCGTAGCCGTAGCGACTCGAAGACCAGGTCACGACGCCGTCCGCCACGGCCACCACGTCGGCGCCGGCCTTGCCCGCAAAGTCGATACCGGTGTGATTTGCAGGCTTGCCCGTGAAGGGGTCGGTCCGCTTGCCGAAGTAGGACGAAATCCACCCGGAACTCACCGGGCGACCCTGCGGGTAGACACGCTTCTTGAGATTCTGGTTCGCAATCACGCTCTCGAGGACGCCGAGCTGCGCTTCGCGGTTGTCGAGCTGCAGGTCGAGCGCCTGCATGGCTTCGACCACGTCGGGCACGGCGACGTTCGAGCCCGTCGCGACCGGCTCCTCCGGTCCACCCATTGCCGGGAGTTCGTCGAAATCGAATTCGCCATCCTCGAGATTCGCCATGTCGGTCAGGCGGCGGCCCAGCGCGTCCAGCCGGATGATGCGCGCGTTCATCTGCGCGATGCGGATCGCCATCGCATCGAGCGTGTCCTCGTTTTCCTGACGGATCGCGTCGATCTGCTCGCGCTCCCGCTGCAATTCATCGTTGAGACCGACGAGTTCGTCGGAGCTTACGCCCGAGCCCGTCGCGGCGGCATACCAGTGGCCTCCGGCGAAACCCGCCGCGCTGATGATGCCCGCGAACAACAGGATAGCTGCTGCGGCCAAAGGACCGGACAAGCTGAGTTGGCGGGGCTGACCCAGCCCCTTGCCGAAGATTACAATATTCATCGAGTACGCCTCGGGTGCGCGTCGTACAACTTATTCTTGTTGTCGCCGCAAGCCGCGCCGGCACAGGCTTCTGGCCAATCAAGGTGCCTGCTAATGTTGTGTGACTTGCAGTCAATCATCGCTTCGGTAGCCCCGCTGTCCTAGGATAGGATCCCTTAGACCGGTGGTTTTGCGCCCCCGCCTTTCAGCGAGTTTGCCCTTGTCGTAACGAGACTATGCATAATGTCGGTTTTTAATACAAGAATCGGGCTTTATAAGGGTGATTCCGTTCACTCGGATGGCCCGGAAAATGAGACCTGAATCACACTCCCATGTCCGCCAAGAGCCTTGAAAACCTGCTGAATCCTAGTAAAGACGGGGATTTGGCGGATATCGTTCGCCGCGCGCAGGATATGGGGGAGCTCGCTTGTGCCCTGGTCCGGGCGCTGCCTCCCGAGGAGGGTGCGGCCATCGTCGCCGCCAACGTTCGGGACGACGGCGAACTCGTGGTGCTGTGCCAGTCTTCCGCGTGGGCATCGCGACTGCGATTTTCAGCAGATGCGCTGCTCGAGGCGGCAAACGCCAGAGGAGCGACTGTTTCGCGATGCAGCGTGCGCGTTGCGCGCAATTCCTAGGAGCGCGCACCCGGGTTCGGGAAGGGCTTTTACGGCATCGTTGGCTCAGGCGTAGGACGGCGTCGCGTAGGAAATCGGCGCCTTGTGGCCGTTCTCGAACGTAGCCTCTTCCCACGCCGATTCCTGTTGCAACAGTTCCCGCAACAGCTTGTTGTTCAGGTCGTGGCCCGACTTGTAGGCGCGAAACTCGCCGATCAGGCTGTGATTCAAAAGATAGAGATCGCCTATTGCATCGAGGATCTTGTGGATGACGAATTCGTTGGAATATCGCAGGCCGTCCTCGTTCAGGATGCGGTAGTCGTCGAGGACGATGGCATTGTCCATGCTGCCGCCCAGCGTCAGGTTGCGTTCGCGCAGCGCCTCGACGTCGCGCAGGAAGCAGAACGTCCGCGCGCGACTGACTTCCTTCAGGAACGAGGTCGACGAAAAATCGATGGTTGCATGCTGGCTGATCTTGTTGAACACCGGGTGATTGAAGTACACCTCGAAGTTCACCTTGAAGCCGTTGAACGGCACGAGTTCCGCCCACTTGTCGCCGTCCTCGACGCGCACCTTCTTCTTGATGCGAATAAATTTCTTCGGCGCGTTCTGTTCTTCGATCCCGGCGGACTGCAACAGGAATACAAACGGCCCTGCGCTGCCGTCCATGATCGGCACCTCGGCGGCAGAGAGATCGACGTGCAGATTATCGATACCGAGGCCGGCCAGCGCCGACATGAGGTGCTCGACGGTCGCTACCTTGACGCTATCCTTGATCAGCGTGGTGCCCAGCATGGTCTCGCCGACCAGCCGTGGATCTGCGGGGATATCTACCGGGTGCTCGAGATCGACGCGGTGAAAGGTGATGCCGGAGTTCTCCGCCGCGGGGCGGAGCGTCATGTAAACCTTCTCGCCATTGTGCAATCCGACGCCGGTCGCACGAATGGCGGTCTTGAGTGTGCGTTGTCGCAACATGGGCACTTTTTGAATCTGCTCTGATTTCGTCCGGTTTGTTGCGAGCCAACCACATAAATGGAGCAAATGTGACAGCGATGTGGCAACGCGAAGTGCGCATGAGCGTACCACCAGCTCACAATCTCTTCAAGATTTTCAAGCCCTTATAGACAAACTGTAAGGCCCGTCCGGAATTCTGGCCGACAGCGGGAGTGACAGGGGCCGGCCCGGATTTACCGGGCCGGCAAAGCGGAGGCGAGGGACTGTTCGGTTGCCTCGGCGCCAGTGAGTATCGTCCGAGGCGCCCCCCCGTCGTCAGTCGGCCTGTCGTCGCAGGAACGCCGGAATATCCAGTAGTTCTTCCTGCAGTCCCGCGCCTTCGAGACCATCCCCAACCGCACGCTTTCTCTGCACCGTCGGCTTGTCGAAGCCGTGGTAGTTCGGCTCGCTCGGCCTCTCGGCCGGCCGCCGCACGATGCGCATTGGCGATTCGGCATTCGCAGCCGCCTGTCCGAGACCTGTCGCTACCACCGTCACACGGATCTGGTCGGTCATGTCCGGGTCGATGACGGTGCCAACGACAACCGTCGCATCGTCTGACGCGAACTCCTTCACGGTCGCACCGACCTCCTGGAACTCGCCAATGGAGAGGTCCATGCCAGCAGTAACGTTCACGAGTATGCCGTTCGCGCCGGCCAGGTTGATGTCCTCGAGCAGCGGGCTCGAAACAGCCGCCTCGGCCGCCTCGCGGGCACGATCCTCACCGGACGACGAGCCCGACCCCATCATCGCCATGCCCATCTCGGCCATGACCGTCCTGACGTCCGCAAAGTCGACGTTAATGAGGCCGGGCCGCGTGATCAGCTCCGCGATTCCCTGGACGGCTCCCTGCAGGACCTGGTTCGCCGCGCGGAACGCATCGAGCAGCGTTGTCTCGCCGCCGAGAACGGTTAGCAGCTTTTCGTTCGGAATAGTGATCAGCGAATCCACGTACTTCCCGAGTTCGCCAATGCCCTGGTCCGCAATCGCCATGCGCTTATTACCTTCCATGCTGAACGGCCGCGTTACGACGGCGACGGTCAGGATTCCCAGTTCCTTCGCTACCTGGGCGACAACGGGCGTCGCTCCCGTGCCGGTGCCGCCACCCATGCCAGCGGTGATGAACAGCATGTCGGCACCTTCGATCACCTCGTAAATGCGATCCCGGTCCTCCATTGCCGCCTGGCGGCCGACGTCGGGATTCGCCCCGGCGCCGAGTCCCTTTGTGATGTTGCAGCCGATCTGCAAAGACGTACGTACGCGCGATCCCTTCAGTGCCTGCGCATCGGTATTGGTGCAGATGAAGTCGACACCTTCGATCCCCGCGTCGACCATGTGCGAGACGGCGTTGCCGCCACCCCCGCCAACGCCAATCACCTTGATGACCGCGCTCTGGCTGTGTGCATCCATTAATTCAAACATTCAAGCTTCCTCCGCTTTTCTTCCTTAAGGGGCACTCACTGAACCCCGTAAACCGGTCCGGCCGCTAACCGGACCTCCCATTCACTAAAACTGTTTTCCGAACCAGCCCTTCATGCGGTCCCAGACATCGCCGAGACCGTGGTTGATCGGCGTACTGCGCCGGCCCCGCCGTGACAGATTCTCGTAGCCGTAAAGCAGCAGGCCGACACCGGTTGCATGAATCGGGTTTCTCACCACGTCCATCAGGCCCTCGACGTACTGCGGCGAACCCAGCCTGACCGGCATGTGAAACACCTCTTCCGCCAGTTCCACGGCGCCTTCCATCTTCGCGCTGCCGCCGGTAATCACGATGCCCGCGGCGATGAGTTCCTCGAAACCACTGCGCCGCAGCTCGTCGCGAATCAGGCCGAAGAGCTCCTCGTAGCGGGGCTCGACGATCTCCGCCAGGGTCTGCCGCGCCAACCGTCGCGGCGGACGCTCGCCGACGCTCGGCACTTCGATCGTCTCGTCCGGATTCGCGAGCTGCGACAGCGCGCAGGCGTACTTGATCTTGATTTCCTCGGCGTACTGCGTCGGCGTGCGCATCGATACGGCGATGTCGTTGGTCACCTGGTCGCCCGCAATCGGGATGACCGCGGTGTGCTGAATCGCGCCGCCCAGGAAGACGGCAAGATCCGTCGTGCCGCCGCCGATGTCGACGATGCAGGAGCCGAGCTCCTTCTCGTCGTCGGTCAGCACCGAGTAGCTCGAAGCGAGCTGTTCGAGGACGATGTCGTCCACTTCCAGGCCGCAGCGCTGCACGCACTTGACGATGTTCTGTGCGGCGCTCTCGGCGCCCGTCACCATGTGAACTTTGGCCTCGAGCCGCACGCCGGACATGCCGACCGGCTCGCGGATGCCCTCCTGGCTGTCTATCAGGAAGTCCTTCGGTAGGATGTGCAATATCTTCTGGTCTGCGGGTATGGCGACCGCCTGTGCCGCATCGATGACGCGGTCCACGTCCCCGGGAGACACCTCCTTGTCACGGATCGCCACGATGCCGTGCGAATTGAGGCTGCGCACGTGGCTGCCGGCAATTCCCGCGTAGACCGAATGAATGTCGCACCCCGCCATCAGCTCGGCCTCCTCGACTGCGCGCTGGATCGAGTGCACCGTCGACTCGATATTCACGACGACTCCCTTTTTCAGGCCGCGAGACGGATGTGAGCCGATGCCGACGACCTCGATCTGGCCGTCGTCATTCAGCTCGCCGACAATCGCGACGACTTTCGATGTGCCGATGTCGAGTCCGACAATCAGGTTCTTGTCACCGCGCTTTTGCATGTCTACGGCGCACCTCGCGATGCCAGCATGGCCGGATCTTCGTCCTGTGGTCCCGTAACCGGCGCATCTGCGCCGTCGTTCCAGCCAATCGTGAAACCGTTGCTGTAACGCATGTCGACGTATTCGATGTCCGCCGCCCGGCCGGTGATGATGTTGGCGACTACGTCGAGGAACAGCCCGGTTCGTTCGTCCACGTCGCGGCGCCCGAGGCGAATATCCACGCCGTTGGTCAGGGTCATGTCCCACGCGCCGCGGGCGTCAAGATGCACCCTTCGCACATCGAGCCCCAATGGAATCAGCTGTTTCCTCATGGCCAGGTAGCGGCGGGCGACTTCATCCGAGCGATCGTCCGGACCACTGAGACGCGGCAGTTCCGCCGGGACATGCCGGACGTCAGTGACGAACAATTCACCGCGCACGTTGAGTAATCCGCTCTCGCCCCAGATGGCAGCCGGCACCTGCTCGCTGACGGCGATCGCAATCCGGTTCGGCCAGCGCCGCGCAACGCTCGCGCCATCGATCCAGGTGAGCGCCTGTATCTTCTGCTGCATGCGGCCGACGTCGGCACCGAAGAAGCCGGCGTCGAGTTCGTCGCTGATCGCTTCCTCGACCTGCAGCGCGGTTACGCGCTGAAACGGGCCGTTGACCGAGATCGATTCGATGGGCCGGTCGAGCAGCTTGCCACTGACATGGTAGGTTGCGACCACGATCAGGATCGCCACCGCCGGCGTCACGATCCGCGCGACCGGTATCGACGGCATCCGGAAGTTCCTGGCTTTCTTTTGCTTGCGGCGTCGTGCCTGCTTACGCGCCATGAGCCACTCCTTTGACGTGATCGTGAACTGCGTTGTCTGCGAAACTGGTTTCGAGAATGCGCCAGCAGAGCTCCTCGAAATCGATGCCGGCAGCGTTTGCGGCCATGGGCACGAGGCTGTGACTGGTCATGCCGGGCACCGTGTTGACCTCGAGTACCAGTGGCTGGTCGTCGCTGCCGGTCATGAAGTCGACGCGCCCCCAACCCGAGCAGCCCAGCTCGGCGAACGCGGCCAGGGCGAGGGCGGCGTATTGCTGTTCGTCGTCCTCGCGATCGGTGCCGGGACAGTGATAGCGCGTGCGATCGGACTCGTACTTGGCCCGGTAATCGTAGAAAACACGCGGAGTCTCGATGCGGATCGACGGCAGGGCTTCCCCCTGCAGCACCGAGACCGTGTATTCGTCGCCGACAATGCAACGTTCGACGATCGCGACGTCGTCGAAACCCAGGGCAAGATCGACAGCATCGTTAAGTTCTTCGGGATCGAAAACCTTGGTCATGCCGACGCTCGATCCCTGGCACGCCGGCTTCAGAATCAGCGGATATCCGAAGTCCTCGGCGGCCAGTACGGCGTGCGAGCGATTGCGAACGATGGCGTAGTCGGGCGTCGGTATACCGGCCGCATCAAACACGCGCTTGGAACGGACCTTGTCCATCGCCAGCGCGGATGCCATCACGCCGCTGCCCGTATAGGGCAGGCCCAGCCACTGCAGCGCACCCTGGATCGCGCCGTCCTCACCGCCGGGTCCGTGCAACGCGATCCAGACGCGGTCGAAGCCCGCCGCCGCGAGATTGCTCAGTGAATGATCCGCCGGGTCCCATCCCACGGCATCGATATCCCGGGCGAGCAACGCTTTCAGCACCGCCCTGCCCGTATCGAGAGACACTTCACGCTCGGCGGACTTACCGCCATACAGCACCGCGACGCGGCCGAATTCTTTTGCCTGGCTGACCACCTGCCGCGTCTCGGTAATTCGGAGAACCTGGCTCACTCCGGCGCCTCCCCGACGATTCGGACTTCGTGCCGCAGCTCGACACCGTGATGTTCGATCACGGTTTGCCGGACATGCTCGATGAGTTCTTCGATGTCGGTCGCCGTTGCATCGCCCGTATTGATGATGAAGTTGGCGTGCTTTGGCGAAACCTCCGCGCCACCGATACGGTAGCCCTTGAGCCCCGCGGCCTCGATGAGTCGCGCGGCATGATCGCCCGGCGGATTGCGAAATACGGAACCGCAGCTCGGCAGGCCCAGCGGTTGTGTCGCCTTGCGGCGCTCGAGCATTTGCTTCATGGCATCCATGCTCGCGGTCACTCCCGGCTCGAAGCGGAAGGTCGCTTCGAGGAACCACTCGTTGGAAGGTCCCGTGACGCTGCGGTAGCCGACCGAGTACTCCGCCGGGGAGCGCAGATGTATTTCGCCGGCGCGATCGATCGTGCGCACGGATTCCACGCGCTCCCACGTCTCACCGCCATGGGCACCGGCATTCATCGTCAACGCACCGCCGACCGTGCCGGGAATACCGGCGAAAAACTCGGAAGGTCCGAGACCCCAGCGAATGCACTGCCGGGCAAGCTGTGTGCAGGGAACGCCGCTGCCGGCACGCACCAGGTAGGAATCGATGCGCTCCAGCTGCCTGAGGATGCCGGTTGCGGATATGACCACGCCGCGCAGCCCGCCCTCCCTGACGAGCAGGTTGCTGCCGACACCCAGCCAGAAGATGGGCGTCTCCGCATCGAGGTCGCGCAGGAACGCCTGCAGGTCCTCGACGCTTGCCGGGATGAAGAAGAGATCGGCGTTTCCGCCAGCTCGCCATGACGTATGGCGGCTCATCGGCTCGTCGCGCCGCAGTTCGCCGCGTTCACGCATCTTTTCCCGCGCCGCTGTCACGAGTGCACCTTCAGGTTCGGTTTCGTGCCGAGCAGTTGCGGCAGTGTCGCTGCGTAGGCACCGATATCGCCCGCGCCCATCGTCAATACCAGGTCGCCGTCCTCGAGAACATCGGCGAGCACGGGAAGCAGATCTTCGAGCGATTCGACGAACACGGGCTCCACCGCGCCGCGGGAACGAATCGCCCGGGCAATCGCACGACCGTCCGCACCGGCGATCGGCTCTTCACCCGCGGCGTAGACGTCCAGCAACACGAGCACGTCCGCCTCTGAGAGCACCTGCGCAAAATCGTCCATAAGGTCGCGGGTCCGCGTGTAACGGTGCGGCTGGAACACGAGCACGATTCGCCGGTCTTGCCAGCCCGTTCTTGCTGCTGCGATCGTCGCCGCAACCTCCGTCGGGTGGTGGCCGTAGTCGTCGATGAGCATGATCTTGCCCGCAGCGGTATCGATCTCGCCGAGGCTCTGGAAACGCCGGTCGATACCCTCGAATTTTTCGAGCGCTTTCACGACCGCGTCATCGGCAATCTGCAGTTCCTCGGCCACGGCAATTGCGGCGAGCGCGTTGCGGACGTTGTGCACGCCGGGCAGACGCAGTGTGATCTGCAACGCGGGTCTGTCGCCGCCCCGCATGACCTCGAATCGCGTCTTGCCCGCATCGAACTCGATGTTCCCGGCACGCAGGTCTGCTCCCTCATCGAGCCCGTAGGTGACGACCGCGCGCCCGATACTACCGATTATCTTCTGCACGCCGGGGTCGTCACCGCATACGACGGCAAGCCCGTAGAACGGCAGGTTGTGCAGAAACTCGACGAAACCCGAACGCAGCTTGCCGATATCGCCGTCGTAGGTCGACATGTGATCCGCGTCGATATTGGTTACGACCGCGAGCATCGGCTTCAGGTGTACGAACGATGCGTCGCTCTCGTCAGCTTCGGCGACAAGATATTCGCCCTGCCCCAGCCGCGCATTTGCGTCGGCACTCTTGAGGCGTCCGCCGATGACGAAGGTCGGGTCGAGCCCACCTTCGGCGAGCACGCTGGCTACGAGGCTCGTGGTGGTCGTCTTGCCGTGAGTACCGGCCACGGCGATCGAGTAGCGGAACCGCATCAACTCGGCGAGCATCTCGGCGCGCGGTACGACCGGCATGAGCTGCTCGCGCGCCGCGGCAACCTCGGGATTGGTTTCATCGACCGCGCTGGAGACGACAACCGCGTCAGCGTCGCGAATGTTTTCTTCAGCGTGGCCGATGAATACGGTAGCGCCCTGCTGCTCGAGGCGCCTGGTCTGATTGTTCGGCTTGAGATCCGAGCCCTGTACGTCGTAACCGAGGCTCAGCATCACCTCGGCTATTCCCGACATCCCGGATCCGCCAATGCCGACGAAATGGATGCGATGGATGCGACGCATTCGGTTGATCATGCCGGGTCTCCCGCCAGTTGCAGGCAAAGCTCGGCAATGCGCTGCAGGGCCTGTGGACGTGCCAGCTGACGCGCCCGCGCCGCGCGCTCGAGTAACTCTGCGCGCGACGCCAGCCAGCGTTTCAATTCGTCGGCGAGCGATACGTCGCTCAGATCCGCTTCCTGGATGATGACGGCAACGCCCGCCTCCACCATCGGCCGTGCATTGGCGGTCTGGTGATCGTCGACGGCTGACGGATAGGGAACAAACACGGCAGGCACGCCGACCGCGCAGAGTTCGGCGACCGTCAGCGCACCCGCGCGGCATACCACCAGGTCGGCCCAGGCATAGGCGGAGGCCATGTCCTCGATGAACGGCACGAGCTCGGCATCGAGTCCGGCTGCCGCATACGCCTCGCGCGCCCTGTCGATCGTCGCCGAGCCGCACTGGTGCCGCACGACTGGTCGCAGCTCTTGCGGCAACCGTGCCAGTGCCTCCGGCACGGTCCGGTTGAGCGCCAGTGCCCCCTGGCTGCCGCCGAGCACGAGCAAGCGCAGCGGCCCCTCGCGTTCGGCATAGCGCAACTCGGGCACGGGCACGGCGGCGATGTCCTCGCGAACCGGGTTTCCCACGGTTTCCGCGCGGACGCTGGAATTAAAACTGCCCGGGAAGGCTTGCAGCACAACCCGGGCAAGACGCGCCAGA
>CBDUCE010000057.1:0-14830 GCA_965365575.1 uncultured Gammaproteobacteria bacterium | reverse complement strand
GAGCAACTGATTTGTAATCAGTAGGTCCCGGGTTCGACTCCTGGTGCCGGCACCAAATTTAAAGGGCCCCGAGAAGGGGCCCCGCTTAATCGTGTTCAACGAAAATCAGGTCGTCCGTCGCAAAGCCCAGTTCTCCCGCTTTCGCGATGAGCCCTTGCAGCACATCCGGGTTCATCGTCGGTGTGCGGCTGAGTATCCACAGGTACGATCGATCGGGACCTGCCACCATCGAATACTCGTAGCCGTCCTTGTCCAGCTCGATAACGTTGTAGCCGCCGTAGAACGGCCCGAAGAACGATACCTTGAGCTGGCCCACGTCTTCGTCGCCAACGAAGTAAGCCTTGCCATCGGCCTCGTCCCATTCCTGCTTTTCGACGTTGTAACCGCGATTGATGACTTTCACGCCGCCGTCATCGCGGAGGCTGTAGTTCGCAGTGATATTGGACAGGCCGCGCTCGAAGGGGTGGTCGAGGCGCGCGATTTCATACCAGGTGCCGAGGTAGCGATCGAGTTCGAAACCGGACACGACCTTGACGCCCTCCGGGGCGCCGGTGCAGGCCGTTACGAACACGGCCAGGATTGCCAGCAGGGGCTTGATGCCCGCCTTATGTGCGTTGTTCATATTTCGGGTCACTTGCAGTCCGTTACTCGTGCGAAACTATATCAGCAAGCTTCGGGAAGCGAGCGGCTTTCCGTCGCTGTCGGCAGGAATCCAGCGGGGCGTTAAATGAGTCACGAAGAACAACACAGGGTCCATCGGGTCGGATGGTTGCGTGCCGCCGTGCTCGGCGCGAACGACGGCATCGTGTCCACGGCCAGTCTCATCATCGGTGTCGCGGCGGCAAATACGACGCAGGAGAATGTCCTCCTCGCCGGCGCCGCCGGCCTGGTCGCGGGTGCCATGTCGATGGCGGCCGGCGAATACGTGTCGGTCAGTTCTCAGGCGGACACAGAGCGCGCGGATCTCGAGCTCGAGAAGCGGGCGCTCGAGCAGAATTACGACCTGGAGAAAGACGAACTCGCCGATATCTATGTCAATCGCGGCCTCGAGCCCGCGCTGGCGGAAGAAGTCGCGCACCAGCTCATGGAGCACGATGCACTCGCCGCCCACGCGAGGGACGAGATCGGCATTTCCCACAAGGTAAGTGCTCAGCCGGCGCAGGCGGCATGGTCGTCCGCGGCGACCTTCACGGTCGGTGCCGCGCTGCCATTGATCGTCGCCTGGCTGGTTGCGGGTGCAAACCAGATCTTGGCCGTTGCGGTCGCTTCCCTGTTCTTCCTTGCGTTTCTCGGCGGATTGGCGGCCCGCGCGGGCGGCGCACCGATCCTGATCGGCGCGGTCCGGGTCACGTTCTGGGGCGCGCTGGCCATGGCGCTGACCGCGCAGGTCGGCAGGGTGTTCGGCATAGTGGCCTGACTTGCCGGTCAGGAGTCCATCTGGCGTTCGATCTCGATCGCCAGGTCGATCTGTTCCAGTTCCTTGTCGATCTCGTGGATGCGCTGCACCAGGGCGCGAATCTTCGTTACTGCAAATTGCTGTGATCCGCTGTGGTCCGCCCTGTAGCTGTCCAGCTCGGCCTGCGCCTCCTCCCTCTCGCGCTCGAGTTCAGTCCGTCTGTCGCTCTCGTCTGTCATGGCCACCGTTCCTGCATCGTCATACGACTACCGTACCAGAGATCACGACCTTTCATGAGGCGCGTTGCTCTGCGAAGAACTCCCCGAGCATCCTGAATTCCTCTTCCCTGTCCGTGCCCTTGCGCCACGCAAGGCCGATAGTGCGATAGCTGTCTTCCTCGAGCGGCTTCATCCGGACGCGCGTGTTCTTGAGGATCAGCGAGTCCCGCGCCAGCTCGGGAAGAAACGTGATGCCGAGATCGGCGTCCACCATCTCGACAAGGGTCAGTATGCTGCTCGCGCCGATGCGCCGCACTTTCTGCGTATTACGAATCTTGCAGGCGGCGAGGGCGTGGTCCCGCAGGCAATGCCCGTCCTCGAGCAGCAGAATGCTGTCGGTATCGAGACGGCTGAAGCGGTAGTTGCCGGGATCAACGCGCTTGCTGCCGTGCCGGTAGGCAAGCGCGAAACGGTCCTTGAAGAGCGGCATGATGTTGACACCCCGCATCTCGTAGGGGAGCGCCAGCAACAGCACGTCCAGTTCGCCGTCCATCAGCCGCTCATAGATGCGCTGCGACTGATCTTCGTGCAGGTAGAGCTCCAGCTTGGGATACGTGCGCCGCAGCTTCGGCAGCGCCGCAGGCAGGAGGAAAGGCGCGATCGTCGGTATCACGCCGAGATGCAGCTCTCCGGTCAGAGGCTCGCGCTGGCCGCGAGCCATCTCTACCATGCTCTCCACGTCGCGCAGGCACAGCCGTGCCTGAGTCGCAAGTTTCTGGCCCATCGCGGTGATGGTGACGCTGCGGTTGGTGCGGTCGACGAGTTGCACCTCCAGGAGCGACTCCAACTCCTGGATGGCGTTGCTGAACGCCGATTGAGACACGAAACAGGACTCGGCTGCGCGCCCGAAATGCTCCGTCTCGGTCAACGCGACGAAGTACCGCAACTGCTTGATTGTGGGTAATTTCATTAATCGATTTAGTAGTATACAACGATCGTATTAAACCATTTTATTTATTAAATCGATAGCCGTAGACTGCACGCCATGAAAACAAAGGGGTACAACAGCATGGAACTCAACATTGGCATCAGCGCCGGGGACAGGCAGCAGATCGCTGACGGCTTGTCGAACTTGCTGGCCGACAGCTACTCGCTGTACCTGAAAACGCACAACTACCACTGGAACGTCGAGGGGCCGCTATTCAACACGCTGCACCTGATGTTCGAAGGGCATTACACCGAGCTCGCCGCGGCCGTGGACGAGATCGCGGAGCGGATTCGCGCTCTCGGCGTCAAGGCGCCCGGATCCTACACGGCATTCGGCAAGTTGACGAAAATCGACGAGGCAACCGGCGACGAGTCGGCCGAGGAAATGATCCGCCAGCTCGTCATCGGTCAGGAAACGGTGGCGCGGACCGCTCGCGAGGCCATCAAGGCCGCAGAGGCAGCCAGCGACGAGCCGACCGCCGACCTGCTGACCCAGCGGATGCAAATACACGAAAAGAACGCCTGGATGCTGCGAAGCATGCTGGCCTGATTACCGCAAAATTAATGGAGACAATCATGTTCAAAAATATCGAAGGACAGCGCATACCCAACGTTACGTTCAAGACGCGCCGCGACCACGAGTGGGTCGATCTGACAAGCGACGATGTCTTCGCCGGCAAGACCGTCATCGTATTCTCGCTGCCGGGTGCCTTCACGCCGACATGCTCTTCGTCGCACGTGCCGCGCTACAACCAGCTTGCGCCGGTTTTCAAGGCGCACGGAATCGACGACATCGTCTGCGTATCGGTGAACGACGCGTTCGTGATGTCCGAGTGGGCGCTCACGCAAAAGGCTGACCGCGTCAGCTTCCTGCCGGACGGCAACGGCGACTTCACCGAGGCGATGGGCCTCCTGGTCGGCAAGGAAGACCTTGGTTTCGGCAAGCGCTCGTGGCGCTACTCGATGCTCGTTCGCGACGGCGTGGTAGAGAAAATGTTCATCGAGCCGGAAGAGCCGGGCGACCCGTTTCACGTTTCCGACGCCGACACGATGCTCGAGTACCTTGACCCGAAGGCCGAGAAGCCGCACGACGTTACCGTATTTTCGCGGGGCGGCTGCCCGTTTTGCGCCAAGGCGAAAGGCCTGCTGCGCGATGCCGGCATCGAATTCGAGGAGCTGGTTCTGAACAGGGACTACACGGATCGTACGCTGCGCGCTGTCGCCGCGGCGACCTCGTACCCGCAAGTATTTGTCGACGGATCGCTCATCGGCGGCGCCGACAACCTGGAGCAGTGGCTGCAGGACAAGGGCAAGATCACGTCGCGCGACGCGGCGTAACCCTCCGACCCCCCCCGATCGGAGAACAGGTACAGTCGAATCCGCTCCCCCGAGTCGACTGTATTGCTTCAGGGGCTGGCCGGCTTTAAGCTGGTCAGCCCCTTTTTTGTGTCGTGGCCCGAGGAGAGCATTTCCTGGTGCAGATCTCAGACGAAGCGTTAATCAGAACCAAGGCTTACATCGACGGCAAGTGGTGTGATGCCGACAACGGTGAAACTCTCGCCGTACTCAACCCGGCAAACGGCGATAACGTCGCCGACGTTGCGAAGTGTGGTACCGCCGAGACGCGTCGCGCGATCGAGGCTGCCGAGCGTGCGCAGGTTGGCTGGCGCCAGGCCACTTCCAAGGAGCGCGCATCGATCCTGCGCAAGTGGCTCGAACTGATGCTGGACGCCCAGGAGGACCTGGCGCAGATCATGACTGCGGAACAGGGCAAGCCGCTGGCGGAGTCGCGTGGCGAGATCGCCTACGGCGCGAGCTATATCGAATGGTTCGCGGAAGAGGGCAAGCGCGTCTACGGCGACACGATTCCGCAGCCCTCGAACGACAAACGCATCGTCGTCATCAAGCAGCCGGTAGGCGTCGTCGCATGCATCACCCCCTGGAATTTCCCGAACGCGATGCTGGCGCGAAAAATCGCGCCCGCGCTCGCGGCCGGCTGTACGGTCGTGTGCAAGCCCGCGAGCGAAACACCGTTATCCGCGCTCGCGATGGCCGAGCTCGCCGAGCGTGCAGGTGTGCCCGCCGGCGTCATCAACATCGTCGTCGGCAAGACGAAGGAGATTGGCGAAGAGCTGACGAGCAACCCGATCGTACGCAAACTGACGTTCACAGGTTCGACGGCAATCGGCAAGATGCTCGTCGAACAGTGTGCCGGAACGATGAAGCGAACGTCGATGGAGCTCGGTGGCAATGCCCCGTTCATCGTGTTCGACGACGCGGACGTCGACGAGGCGGTGAAGGGCGCGATCGTCTGCAAGTTTCGTAACGCGGGCCAAACCTGCGTGTGCGCCAACCGCATTCTCGTGCAGGACGGCATCTACGACGAGTTTGCCGACAAACTGGCCGCGGCTATGGCGGACCTCCAGCTGGGCGACGGTGCGCAAGAGGGCGTGGACGTCGGTCCGCTCATCAACGAAAAAGCCGCGAACGACGTGCTCGAATTTGTCGGCGATGCGGTTGCAAAGGGTGCGCATGTTGCCGCCGGTGGCGGGCGATCGGATCTCGGCAGCTCTTACATCGAGCCTACGCTGCTCACCGGTGTCAACAGGGACATGCGCGTCTTCACCGAGGAGATCTTCGGCCCGGTTGCCCCGCTGTTTCGCTTCGCGGACGAGGCCGAGGCCGTCGCCATGGCGAACGATACCGAGTTCGGGCTGGCGAGCTATTTCTATTCGCGCGATATCGGGCGCATCTGGCGCGTCAGCGAAGGGCTCGAGTACGGCATCGTCGGCATCAATACGGGGCTCGTCTCGAACGAGATGGCGCCATTTGGCGGTCTAAAGGAGTCCGGGCAGGGGCGCGAGGGGTCGAAGTACGGTCTCGATGATTATCTCGAGATCAAGTACATGTGCATCGGCGGTATCGACGCCTGATACGGCGAAGCGCGCGCTACCTGCAGGAGCGGGCCTCGGCCCGCGATCTGTCGCGCGACGAGAAACGTTCCTGCGGCGGAAATGACCGCAGCATACAGGTCCGATTCTGGCTGGTTTTGGCCGACTCGGGGTCTATACTGCTAGCCATGAATCAGCAGGAAGTATTTGAACGGGCGCGGAGGTCACGCGACGTGCGCTTCGACGGCCAGTTCTATATCGGCGTACGGACAACCGGTATCTACTGTCGCCCGATATGCCCTGCGAACACGCCGAACAGCGAGAACGTGACGTTTTTCCCGACCGCCGCCGCGGCGAGCGAGGCGGGCTACCGGCCCTGCCTGCGTTGCCGCCCCGAATGCGCGCCCGGTACGCCCGCATGGAGCGGCACGTCGACCACGGTGCGCCGCGGACTGAGGCTGATTGCCAACGGTGCTCTCGACGACAGTAATGTCGAGGATCTTGCAACTCGCCTCGGCGTGACGAGCCGGCACCTGCGGCGTTTGTTCACGCGCCACCTCGGCGCGAGCCCGCTCGCGGTCGCTCATACGCAGCGGCTGCATTTTGCAAAGCAACTCATCGATCAGACCCGGCTGCCCCTACAGGACATCGCAGTTGCCGCGGGCTACGGCAGCGTGCGCCGTTTCAATGACTCGTTCGTAAAGACGTACGGCCGCTCGCCGCGCGAATTACGCCGGGTGGGGGACGCAGCTGGCGCAGGCGACCCGGACACCGTATTGACCGTCAGACTGCCCTGTCGCGCGCCGTTCGACTGGGCCGCGCTGCTCGGTTTCTTTGCCGCTCGCGCCGTCCCCGGGGTCGAATCGATCGACGGTGACCGCTACCGGCGAACCGTGACAATCGACGGGCAGCCGGGCGTCATCGAAGTCCGGCAGGATCGCGGTAACGTGTTGCTTGCGATGCACGGGATCGGCACGAAGAATCTCTTTTCCGCCGTGCAGCGCTGCCGAGAGGTATTCGACCTCGACGCGCCGATGCAGGAGATTGCAGGGGTCCTCTCGCAGGACCCGGTACTCGCGCGCCTGCTGCGCAAGAACCCGGGCGTCCGTGTGCCGGGTGCCTGGGACGGTTTCGAACTTGCGGTGCGGGCGGTGCTCGGGCAGCAAATATCCGTCAAGGCGGCAACGACGATCGCCGGGCGCATTGCGAAGGCCTACGGTGAGCCGGTAAAGGGCAATGACGGTTGCGGGCTTACGCGCCTGTTCCCGGTTCCCGAACGGCTCGCACACGCACGATTCAAAAACACGGGGATCACCGGAAGCCGCGCGGCAACGCTGCGCCTGCTGGCTCGCGCTGCGGTCGACGGGTCGCTGAGTTTCGATGCGTCGCAGGACCCGATGGCGTTCCGTCAATCGCTGCGGGCCATTCCCGGAATCGGCGAGTGGACCGCCCAGTACGTTGCCATGCGGGCGCTCAAGCACCCCGATGCGTTTCCGGCCGCGGACCTCGGCCTGCTGCGGGCGTTCGACCGGCCGGGGAGCGAGCGCCTGCGGCCGGCGCAGCTCGAGGAGATGTCGCAGGGCTGGCGCCCGTGGCGCGCCTACGCGGCACTGTTGCTATGGAGCTCGGCAACGGGCTCCGGAGGATAAACGATGTACTACTGCTATCTTGATACGCCGATCGGCGAGCTGTTGCTGGCGGGAGACGATGACGCACTTTGCCTCGTCAGTTTTCCCGAAGGTGCAATGCGCAGGGACCCCGACCCCGACTGGATCTATAACGAGAAACCATTCTCGGCCGCGCGGCAACAGCTCGCGGAATACTTTGCGGGCGAACGCAGGGAATTCGACCTGCCATTGAAGCTCAGCGGCACCGAATTCCAGATGAGTGTGCTTGAGGCGCTGCAGCAGATTCCTTACGGCGAGACCACGTCATACGCCGACATCGCCGAGCGTATCGGCAGGCCGAAAGCCGTCCGCGCAGTAGGCGCCGCCAACGGCCGCAACCCGGTCCCGATCATCGTGCCGTGCCACCGGGTCATCGGCAGCCACGGCGACCTGACGGGGTTCGGCGGCGGGCTGGACACCAAGGAAGCGCTGCTCCGCCTCGAGGCGGAGCATTCGCAATTCCCGAACGTACCCTGACGGCCTACAGCTTGCGCCCCTCGAGGCTTCTCACGGTTGCGGAAGGCTCGACGCCCTCGAGTACGCGGTCGTCGCTCTGCAACGTCGTGAACGCGGACTCCAGCGGCAAGACGCCAGCCCAGACCGCAATCTCGTAGTCCTCGTCTTCATCGTCCGGCATGTCGTCCGCGACCTTTGCCGACGCGTAGTCGATATCGAGGCGGATGACCCCGGTCATCCTGATCTCCCGTTCGTGCGGCGCGCGCAGTTCGCCCCAGCGGCCCGGCATCGACTGTTCGCTGATTACGCGCAGGGCTTCGAGCTTGGCATCGGGGTCGTCGACCAGCTGCGGCGTTCCGAACACCGTTACAGATCGATAGTTCATCGACGAGTTGAACGCCGAGCGCGCGAGCACGATGCCATCGAGCAATGTCACATTGAGGCATATCCGGTCCGTGCGCTCGAGCAGGCGAATGATGCGTGCCTTGCGGGCACCGTGCAGATAGAGCGTCTCGTCCGCGCGCCCGAAGATCATCGGTACAACAATCGGTGCGCCCTCCTCGACGAACGCGACGTGAGCAACCAGCCCGGCGTCCAGGATCGCATGCACCGTCGCCTTGTCATACCGTGCCTTTTCGCGCAGCTGGCGGACCTTGTTGACGCCGCTGATACCGTAATCTTCTTGCATAAATCGAGCCTCAGTGCAGGAACCGCGGTGCAAGCGTCATGGCGACGATCGTCACGAGCGCGATGCCTATCAGGTTGAGCGCCAGTCCGGCACGTGCCATCTTCGGGATCGTGAGCATCCCGGAGCCGAAGACGATTGCGTTCGGCGGCGTTGCAACGGGCAGCATGAACGCGCAGCTTGCCGCAAGCGTCACCGGAACGGCCAGGATGATCGGATCGAAGCCGGCTTCGATCGCGATCGCACCCACCACCGGCAGAAACGTCGCCGTCGTAGCCGTATTGCTGGTCAGTTCGGTGAGAAAGATGATCATCGCGGTGGCCGCGACGACGATGACCCACAGTGGCAGATCGCCGATCGCCTGCAGGCTCATGCCCAGCCACTCGGCGAGGCCCGTGTTCGAAACGGCGCTCGCAAGCGTCAATCCGCCGCCGAACAGGATCAGCACGCCCCAGGGCAGGCGTTCCGCATAGCTCCAGCGCAACAGCAACGGGTCTTCCTTCGAGCCGCTGGGAACCAGGAACATTGCGATCGCACCCGCCATGGCAATGCCGGAATCGTCCAGCGCCGACAGGCCCGGCAGGTTGGTCAACAACGGCCGGGTCATCCACAGGAGCGCCATGCAGGTAAATATGACGGCAATGCGAAACTCCGGAACCGAGATGCGGCCCATCTCTTCTTTCATGCGCCGGAGCTCGGCGCGCGCCTCGCCCGACGTTACGAAGTCCACCCTGAATACGACGCGTGTCAGCACGAACCACGAGAGAGGCAACATGACGACGGCCAGCGGAATGCCCACGAGCATCCAGCGTGCAAAATCGATTTCGTTGCCGTAGGTGTCCAGCATAAACGCGGCCATCAGCGCATTGGGCACGGTGCCCACGAGAGTCGTCATGCCGCCGATGGTTGCGCTGTAGGCGATACCGAGCAACAGCGCGTACTGGAAGTCGCGCTTGCCCTTTTCGGTCAGCGTCGCGACGGAACTGTGAATGACGGCGATGATCGACACGGCAATCGGCAGCAGCATCATCGTCGTCGAGGTGTTCATGACCCACATGCTGGTGACGGCGCTTGCGATCATGAAGCCGCCGACGAGCGAACGGCCGTTGCCGCCGACGACCTGCAGCACGTTGAGCGCAATGCGGCGGTGCAGATTCCAGCGCTGCATGGCAAACGCAACGATGAATCCGCCGAGAAAAAGATAGATGACCTTGTTCGAGTAGGGTCTCGCCGTGTCGTGAATCGATGCGACGTCGAACAGCGGGAACACCACGAGCGGCAGCAGCGCCGTTGCTGCAATCGGTACGGCTTCGGTGGCCCACCAGACCGCCATCAGGATGCCGAGCGATGCCGTGCGCCATGCCTGGTCACTGAGTCCTTCGGGTGCGCCCGAGAGCAGCATGGCGATCGCAAGCGCCGGGCCGAGAAACAGCCCGATCCACTGGTGCGTCGCGCGCCCTTCGTGATGTTCGTCGCGGGTCAAGCGGAGTTCTCCTGGTGCAGTGAGCGAGACAACGCGCAAAAGCCTATCGTGTTCGCCATCGATCGTCCCGATTTTTTATACATTCTCTACATCTTGTGTATTACTCGCCTTCCTATACAAGATGTAGTAGCATTCCACCGGTACCAATCCGGTACGCACGGAGATGAGATGCAGTAAGGCAGTGCAGGCAAGTCGCCATGCCGGAGGCATGAATCGATGGCAGGTGTTACGTGCTTCCTCTCAACACGTCACCTGAAGTGAGCAGCGAGTCATCGGTGCTTGCGACCAGAGACCAAGCGGCTTGCGTGTACGGAAGCAGTACCACGCAGAATTCCATCACGACAGTGACGTTTTGATCATTCCTGCGCATTGCAACCAGCCCGAGCCATCTTCCGCTTACTGTGCCGCCCAGTTTCTGGGCGGCTTTTTTCTTTCCGGGTCCTGTTACGGGCCGGCAGGAGATGCAGCATGACGATGAGGGCGATACGCGGCTTCCTTTTCTGCGCGCTGGCCTGGCAAATAACCGCCTGTGCGCCGAGTCAACCCGACGTTCCCTATCCTGCGTTCGTGCGTGTCGACGAGATACCGGACGCTTTCATCGCCGGCCTGCCCGGCGTACGCGCGAAAGGTCTCGTCGGTGCGAACAGCGACAGCGCCGGTGGCGGCTTCCGGATCGACCTGCCGTCGTCCTGGCAGGGCACGAGTGGCGCGTCGCCCGACAAGACGCTCGAGATATTCGTCATCGAGGGTGAGTTGAGCGTCGCCGACGTGGGTCTCAAGCGCGGTGGCTACGCCTACCTGCCGCCAGGAACCCTCGGCTTCAAACTGAAGTCATCGACCGGGGCGCGGATTCTGTATTTTCTCGACGATATCGAGCCGTCCGCGGTGATCAAGACGCCGTTGATCCTCGAGAGCGGGTTGATCGACTGGGAGGAAACCGGGACCGAGGGCATCGCCGTGAAGGAACTGCGCGTCGATCCGGGTTCGGGCGCCAGGACCTGGCTGCAGCGGATCGAGCCCGGCGTGGCAATTCCCTGGCAGTCGTCGACGGCCAATCGCGAAGGCTACCTCGTGGTCGGCAATTACACTCACAGCGAGTGTGTCGGCAGCGAGGTCGCGACGGACGTCTATCTTGCCGGTGGCTACGTTTACCGGCCGGCGCATTCGATCAACGGCGGACCCGACTCTTTCGCGGCGACAACCTCGATCTGGTTTTTTCGCGAGCTGACGGACGGCGAAGAGACCACCCACGAACGCTGCGAGCCCGTAGCAACGGGCTACTGAGCCGGCGTCCGCGGGCGTTCAGCCGTCCGGTTTCTTCACGAGCCGGGTGATGCCCTTGCCGAGCTTCATGAGCTTGGTCAGCGTGGACGTCGGGATGTCGCGAATCTGCTCGTACCAGTCGCTGGTCGATTCCACGAATTCGAGCATGTTGCGGATGCGTTCGCGGGTCACGGGGTCCGTGTCGGTTTCCGTTTCGACCTCGGCGGCGCAGCTCCTCAGCATCGAAAGTGTCGGGTTGAGTTCACGCTGCTTGCGTTGTTCGATGATGACGCGGAAGAGTTCCCACACATCGTGAATGGATTCGAAGTAGTCTCTGCGGTCGCCGAGAACGTGGGTCATGCGCACCAGGCCGTAGCTCTGCAACTCGCGGATGCTGGTGCTGACGTGCGATCTCGCAACGGACAGCAGTTCGCAGATCTCGTCGGCGCGCATGGGCTCCGGAGACAGGTACAGCAAGGCCTGGATCTGCGCGACCGTGCGGTTGGTTCCCCAGCGCGTGCCCATTTCGCCCCAGTGCAGGACGTACTTCTCTACTGCCGGCGTCAGTTGCATCGGTCGCTGCCTTTATTTCTGTTTGAACAGAAACTATCGAAATGAGCATCCGTACGTCAATGGCCGCCTGCAGCCGCGGGCCTCGGCCCGCGACCCGGGTTGTGCGTCTAAGGTGCCGCCGCGGTCACGACGACGCGGCGTGGCGCGGGCCACCCCTCGACGGTCCGGGTCGGATCCCGCGGGTCGAGCGCCTGTGCCAGCGATTCGAACCTCATCCACTCGGTCGAGCGCTGTTCCTCGCTGGTCGTGATCGCAGTATCAATGATCTCGATGTTCCGGTATCCCGTGCGCCGTAGCCAGGTGGCCAGTTCCGCCAGCGTCGGCAACAGCCAGACGTTCTTCATCCGGGCGTAGCGGTCGGCCGGCGTGCACGCACAGGATTCCTCGCCGGGGATGAAGATCGTTTCCAGCACGAGCTGTCCGCCGGGGCGCAGTGTGCCGCGAAGTTGCCGCAGGTGCTCGATCGGCGACCGCTGGTGATAGAGGACACCCATCGAAAAGGTCGTATCGAACGCATGGCACGCGTCCGGGAGTTCCTGCAGCCTGAGCGGCAGGACCGCGACCCGCAGATCCTTCATGTGCGCCGTCACCGCGAGGAACTGCATGACGTACAGCAGCGTCGGATCGATACCGAGCACGGCGGCAGCGCCGTCCTCCGCCATGCGCAGGGCGTAATAGCCGTTGCCACAGCCGACATCGAGCACGCGCCTGCCCGTCAGCGATTCGATTGCCCCCTCGAAACGCTGCCATTTGAGATCGCTGCGCCACTCTGCATCGATGTGCACGCCGCCGACATCGAATGGCCCTTTGCGCCACGGTGCCAGCTGCAGCAACAGCGCGCGTGTTTCCGCGTCGCTCGATGCAGACCGCAGTCCGTTGACCGCTTCCTGCCAGCGCACAAAATCGCCGTGCGCCGAGGCCGACATCCGCTCCCTGGACAGTGCCTGAAGTGGCTCGAGCCAGCGCTCGATTTGCAGTGTCTCGAGTATGCCGGCGAGGGCGGCCGCGTCGGGGGTGCTCATCGAATCGCTATGATGGACACGAAATTGAAATACCGCAGCCACACGGCTGCGCTGCTGAAGCCGGCGCGCAACAGCCGGTCGCGGTGCTGACCGACCGTCTCGGGGATCAGGACGTTTTCGAGTGCCGCGCGTTTGCGGCTGATCTCGAGGGCGCTGTAGTCGTTGCGCCGCTTGTGCTCATGATGAAGATCCACGAGCAGGGATTCCATCGCCGGGTCCGGATCGATCACCTTCTCCGACAACACGAGCACCCCACCATCGTTCAGGCCGTCGAAAATGCGCCGGATCAGCGTGTCGCGCCGGTCCAAGGGCAGAAATTGCAGCGTGTAGTTCAGCACCACCATGGAGGCGTTCGAGAGCTCGGTGTCGAGTATGTCGCCCTCGACAAGATCGATCGCTGCACCTTCCGGCTCGCGGCGGCACTCGCCACCGACGATGCTGCGACAGCGCTCGATCATGGCCGGCGCATTGTCGACGGCGATGATGCGGCAATCTGCGGCGCGGATACCCTGGCGCATGGCCAGCGAAGCCGCGCCGAGGGAGCAGCCGAGGTCGTAGCAGCGGGTGCCGGCCCGGACATAGCGCGCGGCGAGCGAACCGATCGCCTCCAGCGATGCCTCGTAGCCCGGGATCGAGCGCCGCAGCATGTCCGGGAAGACCGCGGCGACCGCGGCGTTGAACCGGAACGGCACGCTCGAATCCCGAGCCGTGTACACCGTGTCTTTGGCCATATATCGATCGCGCTTCAAGAAGCGCTCCTACAATGGGACAATCCTGCCCGATATGCTACGCGAACTGCACGAGGAACTCGGTATCCCCGCCGACTACGGCAAGTCCGGCGGCCCGCCCGCGTATGACGAGGCGGGCGACCTCGTGGACGTCGGCCCGAACCTCGTGGGCCGCATGCAGCGACTCGCGCCGGCGGCCGCAAGGCAGTGGCAGGCAATGGTCGCGGCCGCGGCTGGCGACGGCGTCACCCTGCTGATTGTCTCGGGGTTCCGCAGCTACGAGTACCAGGCGGCGCTGATCCGCAAAAAAATCAATGCAGGTCAATCAGTTACGGATATTCTCCAGGTCAATGCCGCGCCCGGGCACAGCGAGCACCACACCGGCCTCGCGGTCGATATCGCGACCCCGGGCTCGCGCCCGCTGACCGAGGAGTTCGAGGACTCCGAGGCCTTCCGCTGGCTGGGCGCGAACGCGGCTCGTTTCGGCTTTTCGATGTCCTATCCGCGCGACAACCCCTGGGGGATCGTCTACGAGCCATGGCACTGGGCGATGAATCGCTGAAAGCGGGAATTTACGCGGCGTTGGGGGAATGCCGCAGAGCAAAAAAAGCGCGTTGGCGGTTGACAGGCAAGAGAGGCAGTTAGACAATAGCCGGCTTGTGTCCGCGGAGGGGTACTCAAGCGGTCAACGAGGGCAGACTGTAAATCTGCTGGCTATGCCTACGTAGGTTCGAATCCTACCCCCTCCACCAGATACTTTAAGGCGGAGGACCGAGGCGAACGACAGTATAGCAGGATCGATCTGCTTCGTTTTGCAAAGGGAATTTGCTCCGGGACGGCGACCGCGAGACACAATCTGAACCAGGTGAGTGACCAGGTTGGAACCACCACCGAGGGGAAGAACACAGACAGGTTTTTAGATCCGGACGGTTTGACAAGCGAAGACTGTCAGGATTTTTGCACGTTCCAAAAACGTGGAATTAGAAGGTGAGAGGTCGTCACGACGGCTGCAAATGGCGGGTGTAGTTCAATGGCAGCCTGGTGAAAAACCGAGCTGCCAGATTGGCGAACGAGTTTAGAGGAATAGCAGGTACTGCGAGGCTGAACGAAGACGCTTTGTTGAATTGCGGGTGTAGTTCAATGGTAGAACCTCAGCCTTCCAAGCTGATGATGTGGGTTCGATTCCCATCACCCGCTCCATACGAGAGATAGAGCGCCAGAGGATCGAGGCCCACATAGCTCAGGGGTAGAGCACTTCCTTGGTAAGGAAGAGGTCCCGAGTTCAAATCTCGGTGTGGGCTCCAGCTCAGGAGAGAGAAATTGAAAGCGTCGTGATCGCGTGTCACGGCAGGGCAAACGGCAAGATCGACTTACAAACTTATATAAGCAGGAAACACCGATGTCTAAAGAGAAGTTTGAAAGAACAAAACCGCACGTAAACGTAGGCACGATTGGTCACGT
>CBDUCE010000056.1:0-14879 GCA_965365575.1 uncultured Gammaproteobacteria bacterium | reverse complement strand
CTCGACTGGCTGCCATTCTTCCCGGTGACGCGCGATCAGCTGACGATGCTCGCGGACGGTAACACCGCGGAGCCCGACGAACTGGCAGAACTGATCGGCCGGAAGCCGGCAGAATTCTCGCCCGGAAACCTGGCCTACCTCGACCGCTGAATCGTTGATGAGCGCCCGACGACTCCTGGTGGTGCTGGGTAATCAGCTGTTTCCACCCGACTGCCTGGACGACTGCCAGGACGCGGTGATCTTCATGGCCGAAGACGTGGGTCTGTGTACCTACGTCAGGCACCACCAACAGAAAATCGTGCTGTTCCTGGCCGCGATGCGCAGCTACGCCGACGAGTTGCAAGAGGCGGGCTTCGACATTCGCTACTTTCCGCTGGACGGCGACGATGGTTCGTACGAGGACCGGCTGGCGCGCGTCATCAGGGAACTGGAATGCAAGGAGGTCCTGCACTTCGAAGTCGAAGACAAGCCCATGGAAAGCCGTCTCGTCGATTTCTGCGAGCAGCGGTCCCTCGAACGAACCGAACTGCAGTCACCCATGTTCCTTGCGCCGCGCGACGACTTTCGGCGCTTCGCCGATGATCGCTCGCGACTGCTCATGGGTGATTACTACAGGCGGCAGCGGCAGCGGACGGGGATCCTCGTCGCTCAGGATGGCAAGCCGGAGGGCGGCAAGTGGAGCTTCGACGAGGCAAATCGCAAGAAACTGCCGAAAACCGTGCAACCGCCGGAGATTGCCGCAGCGCCGCGCACCCGTCATGTCGAGGATGTCATCCGCATCGTCGAGCAGCAATTCGGCGATCACCCGGGAAGTGCAGCAGACTTCTGGTGGCCGACGACGCGCGAGCAGGCGAGGGACTGGCTGCGGGACTTTCTGGACGAGCGTCTGGCGCAGTTCGGACCGTACGAAGACGCGATCAGCCAGCGATCGTCGACGATCTTCCATAGCGCGCTGAGCCCGAGCCTGAACATCGGGCTATTGACGCCCGGCGAGGTGATCGATGCCGTGCTGGAGCGGCACGCGGCCCGCGATTTGCCCCTGGAGAGCATCGAGGGATTCGTCCGCCAGGTGCTCGGCTGGCGCGAATTCATCCGCGGCGTTTACCGGGTCCATGGCGACGAGCAGGAATCGACCAATTTCTGGGGCCACGAGCGGGAACTGACCGACGACTGGTACCGCGGCACGACGGGCATTGCACCGCTCGATGACGCTATAAAGACCTCGCTACGCCTGGGCTGGGCGCATCACATTCAACGCCTCATGGTCGTCGGCAACCTGATGACCCTCTGCGAGATACGTCCCGCCGCCGCGTGGCGCTGGTTCATGGAAATGTACGTCGATTCCTCGGAGTGGGTGATGGGGCCGAACGTTTACGGCATGGGCATCTTCAGCGACGGCGGATTGTTCGCCACGAAACCCTATATCTGTGGCTCCAACTACATCCTCAAGATGAGCGACTACGGCAAAGGCGACTGGTGTCCCACCGTCGATGGCCTTTACTGGCGGTTCATCGACAAGCATCGCGACTTCTTTGCCTCCAACCCCCGCCTCGCGCTGATGCCCCGGGCGCTCGACCGGCTCGAGACAGGCCGCAGGAAGGAGATATTCGAAGCCGCCGAGGCATTCCTGGACCGGTTCACGCTCGAAGATACGACCTGATACAAATCATCACAATCCTGAAACCCTATTTCGGCTTCGTGTTGTTATCGTTCTCCGCGTCGTATTAACCCCCTGAGGAAATGGAGAGTAACAATGACAAGCAAGGTTGCAGGATTTTTCAAACTTCTGATTGCCGCGCAGTTCGTGCTCGTGGCCACGCAGGCGACTGCAGGACACCACGCAAAAGAGGCGAAATCGAAGGACATCGTCGAGACGGCCGTAGCCGCAGGCCAGTTCAATACGCTGGCGGCTGCCCTCGAGGCTGCCGGCCTTGTCGACACGCTGAAGGGCGACGGACCGTTCACGGTATTCGCTCCCACCGACGCGGCTTTCGCAAAGCTGCCGGAAGGCACGGTTGAGTCGCTGCTGCAGCCCGAGAATCGTGACCAGCTGATCGCGATCCTGACCTACCATGTCGTGCCCGGCAAGGTTAAGGCGGCCGACGTCGTCAAGCTCAGCGAGGCGAAGACCGTCAATGGGCAGGACGTTGCCATCACGGTTGCCGATAGTGGCGTCCAGATCGATAACGCCAACGTCATCAAGACCGACATCGGCGCAAGCAACGGCGTCATCCACGTGATCGACACCGTCATCATACCTGCTTCATAAGGTGTGGTAGCGTGGTGGCACAGGGACGTGCTGCCACTCTTTACGATGGCCATGCTCAACTCTTTCCCGGATAACCTCAACGTCGCCGTCATCGGCGCATCGGGCGCCATTGGCTCGGAGTTCGTACGCCAGTTGGCTGAGGACGAGCGAGTCGCCAGGGTACGTGCGTTCGCGCGAAGCCCGTTGCAACCCTCGCAATACAAAGTCACTACCGAAACCATCGATATCGTCGACGCTGATTCGGTCGATCGTGCCGCCGGCACGCTGGATCCGGATGAGAAGCTCGACCTCGTTGTCCTTACCACCGGCATTTTGCATCGCAATGATACCGTGCAGCCCGAAAAGTCATTGCGCGACATCGACCCCGAGGCGATGATGGAACTGTTCAGGATCAATGCCATCGGCCCCGCAAACGTTGCGAAAGCGTTCCTTCCCCGGATGCGCGGCGGCAGCAAGACCGTTTTCGCCGCTTTGTCGGCGCGCGTCGGAAGCATCGGCGATAATCGACTCGGCGGCTGGATAAGTTACCGGTCGTCGAAAGCGGCGCTGAACATGATCTTAAAGACCCTGTCGATCGAGCACGCGCGGCGTTTTCCGGAAGCGATAATCGCAGGGTTGCATCCGGGCACCGTCGACTCGGCACTGTCGGCGCCGTTCCAGCGCCGCGTACCGGAAGGCAAGCTGTTTTCCCCCACGCAGTCCGTCGGTTACATGCTGTCGGTCATCGACAGGCTGACGGCCGCGGATACGGGTGGCTTCTTTGCCTGGGATGGCACCTCGATCGACTATTGATGCGGTGCCCCGGAGACGTATGCTGCAATGACAAAGAAGATCTTACCCTTATTACTGGCATTCACCTTTTCGGGAAGCCCGGCAATGGCAATCGAAGAACCTGCCTACGACGTATTGCTGGAGACGAAGCACTATGAAGTGCGACGTTACGCAAGCTACATCGTTGCCGAGGTGGACGTCGACGACGACTTCAAGCGTGCCGGCAACAGCGCATTCCGTGTTCTTGCCGGGTACATATTCGGCGACAACGAGCCGCAACAGAAAATGCAGATGACGGCCCCGGTAGAGTCCAGGGAAAGCGTGCGCATGAACATGACAGCACCGGTGACCTCGCAGTCGAAGGACGGCGACGGGGTCTTCACGTATTCCTTCGTCATGGAGCGCAAATACACGATGGAGACGCTTCCGAAGCCGACCAATCCCGACGTTCGCCTCGTTGAGCGCCCCGAAAGGATCATGGCCGTGCATCGCTATTCCGGCACCTGGAGCGAGAAGCGCTACGAAGAACACGAGAAGATTCTACTCGACGCTCTGGCAACGGATCGCGTCGAGACCAAGGCGGCACCGGTATTTGCGCGTTACAACGCCCCGTTCACGCCCTGGTTCCTTCGCCGTAACGAGATCATGATCGAGATCGAGTGGGAGGAGCCGGACTAGCGCGGTATCAGCCGGATTCCGTTGCTTGTTGCGCCGCGTTGGTCAGGTGCAGGATGTGGATCAGGAAGTCGCGAAAAACCGGCAGCTGATCCGGATCGATGATGTTGATGCCGGGCAGCCCCGTCAGCTTCTCCACCAGGTCGAGCGCGGCTGTCGTATTGGTCGCCGGGCCGGCCACCAGGTCGGGTCGCAGACCGTAAGCTTTCTGCACGCCGACAACCGCGTAGGGGTCGGTGGCGCACAGTATGCAGCAGCGCACGTTCGCGCCGAGTTCATCGATGGCTGCGGCGCCGTTGTATGGCTCGAGTGGCGAAGCCCCGGCCTCCACGACCATGAAATCTGCCTTGCGGCTCGCGATGTGGCTGAGTAACGGCCGGATCGCGCGTCGAAACTCGTCTTCCGGGACGACGGTGGACGGCAGGCCGGCGTCGACAAAATCGTAGATCTCGGCCGCCCCGTGGTCCCTGAAACGCAGGATGTCACGAAAGCGGCCGGCGCCCGTCAGCTTGGTGCCAATGACCCGGAAGCCGAGGTCGGACAGGATCTGGCAGGCGAACTTGCCGACCATCGTCTTGCCCGCCGACATCGACGTGCCGACCATCAGGATCGTGGGAACGTCGAGTTCGCGCGGCGACGCCTCGAGCGCAAAGTCGCGCATGCGAATCTTCTTGCCCGCGCGCATCACGTGGCCCGTGTACTTGAGGTCCAGCGGGCGCGGCAGCAGCTTCGAGACCGAGGTAAAACGTCCGAACAGGCCGGCGCTCGTCATGGCGTTCATTTTTCCGCCATCTATTTCCATCCAGCTTCCCACGCCTTCCAGGGTAGCGGCCCGATGTCCGAACGCGCCGATAACCCGGTCGCCGGTATCGACACCGATCATCTCGCCCGTCTCACATTCGATCGTGTAGAGCTGCGTCGGTTCGCCCACGACTTCGCCCTGCACGTAGTCGCCGGTTTCCCATTCACTGCGCGGAACGGGTTCTACGTCGAAAGGGCTCGAGTCGAAGTCCGCAATCCTGGCAAGCGATCCCAGTACGAGTTTGCTCATTCGGCAACCTCCCCAGGCCCGGTGGGCGGAGCCAGCATCAGGAGCGTCAGCAATGCCGCCCTCTCGAGGGTCTTGTCGATGTAGAGGTGTTCGTGTTCCGCATGGGCGCCATCGCCGACCGGCCCGAGACCATCGATGGTTGCCGTGTACTGGCTCGTGGTATTGCCGTCGGAACCGCCGCCGGCGCGTACCGCGCGAAGGTCCAGGCCCAGGTCGCTGCCGAGTGCCCTTGCTTGCCGCCACAACGCCGCATTGCGCGGCGTCGCCTCCATCGAAGGCCGGCCGATGCGGCCCTCGATATGGAGGCGAACCCCGGGCGTGACGGGTTCGATGGCGTGGATGGTTTTCTCGATGGCTTCGCCGGAATCGACGGTCGGCACGCGGACGTCCACGACTGCGGTGCTGTGGGGAGCGATGACATTGGGCTGGATACCGCCATCGACCGTGCCGACGTTGACGGTTATGCCCTTGTCCGGATCGTTGAGTGCAAATAGCGTCTGAATGACATGCGAGAGTTCGAGTATCGCGCTTGCGCCCCCTTCGGGGTCGAGGCCCGCGTGCGCGGCCTTGCCGTACACCGTGACCGTGAAGCGGCCGATGCCCTTGCGCTCGGTCTTGATATCGCCGTCCACGCCCATCGCCGGTTCGAGGACGAAAGCCCGTTCGGCGCGGCGAGCGAGCATGCGGATATACGACGACGACGTACGGCTGCCGATTTCCTCGTCGGCGTTGAGGAGCACGACCGGTGTCAGTGGCGGCTCGAGGTGCAACTCGCGGATGGCGCGCAATGCGAGAACGATCTGGGCAATCCCGCCCTTCATATCGAAGACACCGGGACCTCGCATGGTGTTGCCGTTCACGGTGAACGGCCGATTTTCGATGGTGCCGATCGGCCAGACGGTGTCAAAGTGACCCACGAGAAGCTGGTTGCCGCGGTCACGGCGCCGTTCCGCGGGCCGCGCAAAAATATGGCGCACACCGTGGTTGACTCCCGGCTCCCTGACGATATAACCGACGTCCATAAGCGCCCCTGCAAGAAGACGGCGCACGCTGTCGTGGCATTCCGGATGCGCTGATGGCGATTCCGCTTCCACGAGACGCTGGACGAGACTTACAAGCGAATCCTTTTGACCATTGATGAAATCTCTTACCTGCTCGACGACCGCACGCGCCATGCCGCTATCACTTCTTCATTTCCGTCGGAAACGGAAAGGCATTGGACCTGTCGATCGCCGCAAATCGTCCGGGCGCCAGGTAGGCAAATAACGGCGAGTCATGAATCAGGTCCTGGCTGTCATGCTCGGACGCACGGATGAACGACGATTCGGCGCGGGCGGCGATGATCTCGCCGGTAATGAGGCAGTTTTCCCCGAAGCCCGTAACTGTCTTGAAGTGCCTGCATTCGAAATAGAGGTATGCATCCTCGATGAATGCGCCTTCGATGTTGTCAGCGGGGAAGGTATCGAAATATTCCAGTATGGGCTTGGCACCGTGGATGCGCGGTGAGGCAGCGAGGCTGGTGTAAAGAACTTGCGTCGGCTTCGGATAGCTGACCGTGAATTCACCCGTTCGCTCGATGTTGCTGCAGGTCGAGTGGCTGGGCGTGCACACGAAGCCGAAGTAATTCTGCCAGCCCATGGGTGTCACCATGTGCTTGGGCGCCATGTCGAGTGCGCCGTCCGCGTCGACGGTGCCGACAAGTACGAGCGGCGCGACTGTGAAAAACCGCTCCCAGACGGGCTCGCTCGTGTCGATTTCGACCAGGCGGCGCTTTACGCTTGACTCGGTCATGTCCACTCCCGCCAGGCGTTCCTCCCACAACTTTCAAAATAGGACCGGGCTCGCCACTTTAGAATAGGTAATTGCCGCGATCGGCGATCAGTGACCTGTAAGTCACTGATCGGGAGAAGCAAAGTGCAGAAGGCCCAGCGACCGAGCCTGGTTCTTGTCAGTCCGAAAGCATGTAGAACTGCCAGAGGTCCTTCTGGCTCATCCTGAGGAAGGGTTTGATAGCGAGCTTGCCGGTCGTGCCGATGCTCTTTTCCAGGTATTTGAGTTCCTCGAGTTTCGCGCGGGTCTCTTCGCCGGTTTTGTTCACGAAACCGGACTCGCGCATCATGAGCAGCCCCTTGGCGCGAATCGACAGTTCCGTGTGCAGTCGCAGGTAACAGAGGAGGTCGGCAACAATCGGACCTTCGAACTTCTCCCTGAGCGACTGCAGGTACATGCCCACCTTCGATGTGGATAGTTCGCCGGAGTTGATCAGTTCGAGCAGCTCCGTATCGGCGTCGAAGCCGGCGCCCAGCCAGTCTGACAACGTCTTGTCACTGCGGTCGAAGACGGTCGTGAAAAGCAGCGGCAGGATTCCGAGCACGAGCGCCGTGTTAACGATGGGGGCAAAGAAGAAGTGATTGAACACCGAGTGCGTGATTGCCGCGATAAAGAGCCCGGGCAGCAGCGCAACCCGGCCTTGTGTCGGGTGCTGCTCGAGCATCGTGTGCGCAATGACGGCAAATATCGCGGTCGCGCCGCCGTGCATGATTGCCGTCCCGAAACCCCGCACGATCCACGTACCCATTTTCATGTCCGGCAGGATTGTCAGGTAGTACAGGTTCTCGAAGATCGCGAAACCGGCGCCGACCGCGAAACCATAGATGGCCGCGTCGACCAGGAAACCGATGCGGTTGTTGCGCATAAGAGCCCAGATGACCAGCGCCTTGAGCGCCTCCTCCAGCAGAGGTGCGACGTAGCGTGTGTAGATCGTGAAGTCGATGTCGAACCCTCGCAGGCCAATCAGGCTGAAGGGGTAACTTGCGATAGCGGTTGCGCACCCCAGCACGATGGAGGCGACAACCCACTTCAGCGGCACGAGCTTGTAGCTGTCGAGGTAGACGAGGGCCGCCAGGAAGCAGCAGACGGGTAATAGTCCCAGCAGGGCGTGCAAGACGGGGTCCGCTATCATCGAGCCGAGTTTGTCAGAGTATCTTCAGGGACACCATGAACTCTTCGTCGAACTGTGAGCCATCGAGGAAGCCTGTCGCATAACCGAGCGACAGCGTCAGGTCATATCGCGACTTGACCTTGAATTTGAAGTCGATCTGGGCGCCGATGTTGGCTGCTTCCTGGCGTATTGCACTGTCGTCGAAATTGGTGACCAGCGACGTTGCGAAAATCGATGTTCGCGCCCACGAGGTGTAGAAGTTCGGCGTGCCCGCGCGCGAGAAGCGGATCGGCGGCAGGTTCCACTCGAGCATGGCGCGATGGAAGTTGCGTCCGGGGATCGCATTCAATTCGAATCCGGGCATGGCGTAGAACTCCCGGTAGCGCTTGATCTTCTGGTGGTCGATGTAGTTGTTGCCGAAGCCGCCGAAAAAGAAATTCGCAAATTCGTCCGTGGCATCGCCGAATGCAACCCCGGCCGCATTGCGCAACCAGATCGATGAGTTCTTCAGCGGCAGGGCAAATCCGAAATCGAAATTGCCGCCGATCTTCGGGATCGTGTCGCCATCTACATAATTGACGAGGGTTGCGAGCCCCCACTCTATGCCTTTTTCGCCATCGACAGCGCCAAGCGAGCTGCGCACGTGCGAGAACTCGAGCCTGGCGTCAAAGCTGGTCAGCTTGTCGAGGGATGCCGGCACATCCTGGTAGCGGGGCAGTGCGTCAATGTTGGCGTAGTGATTGAGTTCCGTGGAAAACTCGAGCAGCCGCGGCTCGTCGTAGATCAGCGCCTTGCCATAGCCGGCATAGAACCGCGTGCCCTTGCGGCTTTGCTTGGTCGGCCCGAACAGGTCGTAGAAATCGGCGTAGTTCAGCCGAGCACCGAAACGCCACGTACCCGCCAGGGGACTGTTCTTGATCACCGAATGTCGATAATCGATCATGACATTCGGTCGTTCTTCCGACGGCAAATCGCCGTCCAGGCTGTAGCCAAGCCCAAGGCTCAAGGAATCGAGCAGCACCGGGTCGGAGAAGTTTGCCTTCACCGCCAAAGAGACGGAGTCCTTGTAGCCGAGAACGATCGGGTATATCGATTCCAGGCGCATGTTCTGAATCGGCACGTACTCACCGCGTGCGATGACGCGGGACTCGGCGGGTGTATTGTCCTGAGCGACCTGCCAGTCCTTCAGCTGGGGATGCTTTTTGATGGTCTCGGTGCCGAGGAACGTGACGGCGGCGATATCGTCGATGGGTTCTGCGCGTATCTTTGCGGGTACGAAACCCTTGCCCGTGTAGTTGAAGACGATCAGGTTCTCGTTATCGAGCGGGATCGGCCGGAAGAAGCCGGTCTCCGTATTACTCACGGCTTCGAGTTCGCCGGTTTCGATCTCGTACCGGAATATGTTGGAAATGCCGGTGTAGTAGGCGCTGCCGAACAGGTAACGCGAATCGGGTGAGAAGACGAACCCCTCCGGAATCGCGAGGCCGAAGTCGAAGCTCGTGATCGGTTTGATCTTGCCGGAACTCAGGTCGTCGATGCTGAAGACACTGATTGACTGCTGGCCCTGCACATTGCCGAAAGACGCGGACAGGAGGCTGCCGTCCCTGGACACGTCCATATCAAAGACAATGGTTCCATAGGGGAATGTATGGATGAGGTCCCATTCATCGTACGGGTACGCCATGCGCACCAGCGAGATGTAACCGCTCAGGTGGCGCAGCCCCCAGAGTGAGCGATCGGACCGGTTGAATACGAGTTCGCCAATGCGGGCGTCGTGCTGCAGCATGCGGGCCTTGCCGGTATTGATGTCGACCGCCATGAGGTCCCGGTACGCCTTGTTGTCGGCGGCATAAAAGGCCGTTTCCGTGTCCGGGTCGTACGCCACCGAGGTCACGGTATACAGCATGGGCACCTTGACGTCCTCGAGGTGCCGGACCTTGCGCTCGTCGAGCGAGTACTCACCGATGTGAGCGACGACCCCCGGGTAGCGCATCCCCGCGATCAGGCTGTTGCGCTCGGGGTCGTAATACGCACGGGACATCGAGCCCAGCCCGGACTCCGCGAGATTCTCGTGCTCGCTGATCGGGAACTGCCGGACAGCCTCGAGGTTCTGGCGCTGAAACTCGTGCTCCCAATCGATCCAGTTTTGCCAGGCAGTATCCAGCGAGAGGCTGAACACTCGCTCGAACTCCTTGTCGTAGGCGCGCTCGCTATCGGCGGTGCGCTTTACCCATTCAATCAGTTGCTCCGGCGAGTAGGTATACGCCATGTAGGTCATGAAGCGGCCGCCATAGAGATACGCATTGGCGCCGGCCTGGAAATCCGCCTCGACACCCTCCGCGACCAATCCGAGTGGATCATAGAAATGCGCGTCGTCCCGAACCATCGTGCGGAACATCATCTCGTCATAGGCGCCTTGCGCCCGGCCGAGACCGCCGGCCATCCAGGTCTCCATGAATACGGCGATGCCCTCGAGATACCAGCGCGGGCTGGCGTCCCTGGGAGCGGTGAGATAGTGGTAGAGGACCGATTCCGGGTGGTCGGATACCGGCAGCACCTTTCCACCGAAGAGCCTGCGGTACCTGTCTTCGGCCGGCGCGGGCTGGTCCGTCGTAGCGACATGAACCATCTCGTGATTCATCAGCGTGTACATGCGCTCCGCGGGTGCGAAGGTCTCGAAATTGGGGATGATCGGCGCGACCTGCACCATCACGATGTTGCCGGGCACGGCGGTGGCCGCTGCGTTGCCGTAGTCGGCGAAGTCGACCAGCAGCATCGTGGTCTTCTCGGCTGACTCGTAGCCCAGGATCTTCTCGTGAACCTCCATGGCCCCGTGGAAGCTCTGTATGACACGCGGGACCAGGTAGGTCTCGGTGGGGTCGAAATACAGCAGCTTGAGCTTGTCCGTCTCGACGCTCTGGAGGCCCTGGGCGCAAACAGAAAAACTGGCGGCCAGTAAGGCCGCCAGCGTAATGGCGCAGGTTTTCCTTATCGTTATTATTGTCAGGCCGTTATTTTCTTCAGTTCAGTGCAGCCCTCGCGGCACTGTTTGCCAGAGCGTTGCGGAAGGCCGAGTTTGCCAGCGCGTTGCGGAACGCGGCATTTGCCATGGCATCACGGAAAGCAGCATTGCCGAGCGCGTTGCGGAAGGCAGCGTTACCCAGCGCGTTGCGGAATGCGGCGTTACCGAGCGCGTCGCGAAAGGCGGCGTTACCGAGCGCGTCGCGGAAAGCGGCGTTGCCGAGCGCATTGCGGAACGCGGCATTACTGAGAGCGTCACGGAAGGCAGCATTGCTAAGTGCGTTGCGGAATGCGGCGTTGGAAAGCGCATCACGGAATGCCGCGCTGTTGAGCGCATTGCGGAACGCGGCATTACTCATGGCATGGCGCATAGTCTCGCTGGCAAAGGCGTCCGTGAAGGCCTGGTTACCGAGGGCATCCATAAACGCCTGACTGTTCAATGCGTCCATGAACGCCTGCTGGGACATCGCGTCGCTGAATGCAGCGTTGTCCATTGCGTTGCGGAAAGCTTTGCTAGCGAGTGCGTCCCGAAATGCGGCGTTGTTGAGCGCATCGCGAAACGCAGCATTATTGAGCGCATTGCGAAACGCGGCATTCTCCAATGCATTATTGAAAGCGGTGTTATTCAGTGCGTCGCGGAATGCAGCGTTACTGAGCGCGTCGCGGAACGCCGCGTTGTTCAGCGCATTGTGAAATGCCGCATTGCTCATCGCATCGCGAAAGGCCGCATTTTCAAGTGCGTTTCGAAACGCGGCGTTGTTCATAGCCTCCAGAAAGGCGGCATTACTAAGCGCATCGCGAAATGCCGAATTGCTCATCGCTTTCTGGAAAGACTCATCAGCCACGAGCCTGGCGAATTCATCCGACTGCAGCACCGCCTGCAGCTCCTGGTCGCCCAACTGAATGTCGTCGGCGCTCGGCTGCTCGGCGCGATAGCGCTCTGCCGGTGCAACGGTGCCCGTGAGTTCTTCGTCGGTCGACATGTTTTTGCCGGCCCAGATAACCGCAACCAGCACGATTGCGCCTATTACGACAGGAATGCCTTTATTACTCGTAGCCATTATTGGTCCCCTTGTGTCCACTGTTGTGGGACACTTCTGCTGTTTTCCTTAATGCCCAATACTCGCCCGGGCAGGAAAAGTTGGTCAGTTTCCGCGACTGCCTAGTCGGCCCCCGAAAAACTGAGCTGTGCCTCGTGGATTACCTGTTCGTCTGCCATGAATCGCAGGTCGATGGTTGCCGGGCGCATGCCCGGGTTGTTCAGGTAAACGGCATAGCGCCGCTTGCCGTCCATATTGAGCGTCACGGCGCCGGTCTCGGCCGCGACGCTGGTGCCGCTGCTTTCCAGCTGCGCAAAGCCGTTGAACCAGATGGTCTTGTCCGAGTAAGCGGCAACAATCTCGACGGGCTGCCTGGCACTCAGGTCGAAATCGACGATCAGGATCGGGCCCGTGCTGCGCAGCGTCACGGTACCGGCGAGCTCGCTTTTGTCGACGGAGATCGTGCCGTGTTCCGGTACGGCGAACTCGGAATCAGCAATGGTGCCGACCAGGCCTGTAACGTCGTCGAAAGCGCCTCTCGAGATCTGGTCCGAATCGACCAGTGCGAGCGTCAGCGCCACGCCGGCTGCGAACATCCCCACGTACCCCAGCGCAGGTCCCGAGAACAGGCGCTGCAGGAGTCCGGGAGAGGGCCGTGGAGCGGTCCTGACCGGCGCCTGGTTCAGGAGAACGTGCCTGAGATGGGCCGGCGGATCGATGGTCGGCATGCCGTCGAGGGACCGGCAGAGCGTCTCCAGTTCCCCGTACACGACGCGGCCTTCTTCACTCTCGGCGAGGAAGTTCTCGAGTTCCGCCTTGCCGGCATCATCGATCTCGCCGTCGATATCCGCCTGGATCAGCTCGAAATATTTAGGGTCAATAGTCATCAATGTAATCCGCGTTCGATGAGGGTCTCCTGCAGGAGCTGGCGCGCCGTGTAGAGTCTCGACTTGACCTTCTTCTCCGGAATTTCGAGAACTTCGCTGATCTCCTGGTAGCTGCATCCGAGCAGATGTTTCAGGATGATTACGGCTCGATAGTCCGGGCTGATTGTCAATAGCGCTGCCTGCATACTCTCGCTCAACTGTTCGTTACTTGCCTCTTGTTCCGGACCGCTGGCCGTATCTGCCGTATCTCCGTCCAGCGCTTCCAGGCGATTCGTCTTCTTGAGCCAGTTGATGGATTCGTTCAGTGTTATCCGATAAATCCAGCTGAAAAAGCGATACTTCGGGTCGTACTGGTCGAGGTGCTCGAACACCTTCAAAAACACGGTCTGCGTTACGTCGCGTGCATCGTCAGGGCTGTTCAGCATCCTGTACGCTGCATTGAAGACCGGCTTTTCGTACCTGGCTAACAGCATCTCGAAAGCCTGCCGGTCGCCGTTGTTGCACCGCTCCATCAGCTTGGTGTCGTCTGGCTCACTCATACCTACAGGCGGCCAACAGAAAAGTTGGCCGGGATACCTCCCTTTTTACCCCGCAGAAGCCCTACAGGGTCTCGATCTCGAAGATCGCGTTAAAACCCGAGTAGCGGAAAATGTCGTATATGTGTTTGTTGACGTTTATTATTTTTATCGCTGCGCCGCTCCCGGACAGCCGCTTTTGTGTTTTCAACAGTATAGCCAACCCGGCGCTGGATATATATTCCAGGCGCTCGAAGTCGAGCGTCTGGCTGGCATCCAGGCGTCCCAGGAAGGCTTCCGCCTTGGCGCTTTGCGCCGCATCGAGGCGGCCGCTGCAAATGATCTCGCCACTTTCCGCGTAATCTATTTCAAACATCGCGTGTTTCCGGCCCCTTGCTGAAACGAATCTTACTCCGACCGTCCCGATAGTCGTATTCGAGTGTATCGACCATATGTTGTATCAGGTGGAGCCCCAGGCCACCGGGCTTGCGCTCCCGGAGCGAGGCGCCCGTGTCCACGGGGCGCTCCCGCGTAACGTCGAATTCGGCGGCGTCATGGTCGGTTATCGTGACGGTCACGCCGCCGTTTTCGATTTGCACGTCGATAAGTATGTCCCGGCGCGCCCCGGGGTTGTAGCTCACGAGGTTGACGAACAGCTCCTCCATCGCGAGGTGAATCGGGAAACGAACCGATTCGTCGATGTCGGCTGCCGCCATGACCTCCTCGCTGAAGCGGTAGATGTCGGCTACCGTATCGATGCTGCGTTTGAAGGCCTGGCCGCCCATCGCCCTAGAAGTCGCGCCTGACGAGCACGATGGTGATGTCGTCGGCCTGGGGCGCTCTGCCGCCGTGCATCCGTGCCGCGTGCATTATGGCCGGCACCAGTTCCTCGGCTTTGCCACCCGGCATCGCGTCGATCACGGACTTGACCCCCTTCTGGCCGAACTGCAGCCCGACCTCGTTCTCGTATTCGTAGATGCCGTCTGATATCAACCCGAGGATGTCGCCTGGCTGCAGACCAATCGACACGCCGGGTCCGAGATTCTGCTGGGCCATATAGCCGAGGGGAAACGTTGAAGGTTCGTGCCAGTCGAAGCTCTTATCAGCGGCGTGGTAGTGCATGATTGGCCCCTGACCGGCCGAATGAAACCGCACGGTGTGTGAATTTGCGTCGAGCAGCCCGAAAAACGCCGTCACGAAGCGATCTTCGGGAAGGTCGTCGACGAGCTGGTCGTTGATGTTGACGAATACGTCGTCGAGGTTCGCGCCCAGGCGCAAAGCCACGCGCAGCATCGCGCGCACCTGTGTCGCGCTGAGCGCGGGGCCGATGCCGTGGCCGGTCGCATCGCCCATCAGCAGGAACAGACACTCATCGGACAGCGGCACGAAATCGTACAGGTCGCCGCCGGTCTGGTCGGTGGGCGAAAAGGCGCCCGCGAACCCGTAGCCCTTTATCCTGGGCATCTCCTTGGGCAGCGTGCCCATCTGCACGTCGCGCGCGACCGTGATCTCCCTGTCGAGCCGCTCCGTCGCGATCATGGTTTCGATCAGTTTCGCCCGGTGCAGCACAACAGCCGCCTGCGCGGCGAGCGCCGTTGCAACGAACTCGTCCTGCTCGTCGAATACACCGCTGGTCTTGTTGAGAATCTGCAGTACGCCGACCAGCGTGTCCTCGAAGCCGATCAGCGGGATCGTGAGCATGCAGCGGG
>CBDUCE010000055.1:0-14930 GCA_965365575.1 uncultured Gammaproteobacteria bacterium | reverse complement strand
TTCTTTAACGCGAAGGTGCCGCTGCGAAAAGCGATATCGTCCCAGGGGATCTCGTCTTCCGCGAACAATTCGGCTTCGAGACTTTCGTGCCCCGCGGCGTAATCGCCCACGAGCTTGCCGGTGAAGAAGAAGTGCACCTGGCCGGCGTCGACCACGTCGACAGACGCAAACAGGTGGCCGATCTCGACCGTGGCACAGGCTTCCTCGAGCGTTTCCCGCGCTGCCCCTCCGGCCAGTGTCTCGCCGAGTTCCATGAAGCCGGCGGGCACCGTCCAGTAACCGTATCGAGGCTCGATCGAGCGCTTGCACAGCAATATCCTGCCGTCACGTTCGGCAACACAGCCGACGACGATCAGCGGGTTCTGGTAATGCACCGTTTCGCATCGTTCGCAGACCCAGCGCTCGCGATTGTCGTCGGCCGGGATTCTGCGGGCGACGTTGGCGCCGCATGTGGAGCAATACTTCATAGTCTTTTCGAAGGCCTGGTGCCGGGAGGGGGAATCGAACCCCCACTCTGTTTCCAGAACCGGATTTTGAATCCGGCGCGTCTACCAGTTCCGCCATCCCGGCTTACATGGCCGGGATAGAATCTTGGTGATCCCGGCCGGAAGCCGCACAGTATACGAATATTTCACGGTTCTGCGACCATTCCCGCGCACCGCGCATCTAGGATTCGAGACATGAGCAAGTTTGCCGATATCCAGATCGATGCTGCGATCATCAAGCGGGCCGCGCGTGGCGACGCGCGGGCGCACGAGATCCTGTACCGCGCATTCGCATCGCCCGTGTACTCGCTGTGCCTCAGATTCACACGGGTGCCGGCGCACGCGGAGGACCTCGTCCAGGAGACCTTTATCGAAGTGATGCGTTCGATAAAGCAGTTCCGCGGCGAGGCGGCCATCGGCAGCTGGATTCGGCGCATCGCGGTCACGAAGGCGCTGATGTTCCTGCGCTCGGCCTGGACGGCGCGCAGCCAGTCCCTGGCCGACAACTGGGACGACATGACGCCAGGTGATGCGGCGAGTCACGGGATCTCGCGGCACCCCGATGACGCAATGGACCTCGATGCGGCGCTCGCGAACCTGCCGTCGGTCAGTCGCGCTGTCGTGTGGCTGCACGATGTCGAAGGATTCACGCACAAGGAGATCGCGGCGGCGATGGGCAAGACCGAGAGTTTCTCCAAGTCGCAGCTCTCGAGGGCCTATCAGAGGTTGCGGCCGATGCTGGATGCCAGTGGCGACGAACTCGGCACACAAGGCGCCACGGCCAGGAGTTTTTGAGAATGACGAAAGACGTAAAGGACGCAGAGATGATTTGCGGTTTGACAGCCGACGAACGCAGCGCGTTGCGACAAGGCCTGCGAAGCCTGCCGGACAGCATGCCGCCGCGCGCCGTGTGGCACCGAATTCGCGAGCAGGCGGAAGCGGAAGGGCTGATCATGAAGCCCGCGGCCAGGCGCCCATCGACCTGGTATGTCGTTGGCGGCCTGGCGGCTGCAATCGTGCTCGCGGTACTCGTGGTGCCGGGCATGTTGCCGCAAGAGCCGGTCATCTATCCCACGACGCCGGACAATGTCGGCAGCAGCTCGCCCATCAGGCTCAATACCCTGCAGACACTGATGACCGAATCGCGGGAGCTCGAGAGCAACCTTCGCGACCTGCCGGCCAAGCCGCGCGTGATGCGCGCCGGCACGGCGGCCACGATTGCGAGCCTCGAGGACCGAATTGCCGCGATCGACTACCAGCTGAACGACCCCGAATCCCAACTCAGTCCGGACGACGAGGAAATTTTCTGGCGCGAACGCGTCAGGTTGATGAAGTTGCTGGTTGGCATGCGCTATGCGCAGGCGCAGCGGACCGCATTTTGACTGTTTCAGGAGAACTGCTTCGATGAAGACGATAGATATTTTGATTCCTGTGGCGGCAGCATTACTGCTCGCCGGGCAGGCAGCTGCGCAGGGCACGGAAGCTGAAGAAGCTCGCCGCGAGGCGGAGCAAACCCGGGCGCAGGCGCAGGTGGAGAAGGAAGAGGCGCAGCGGCAAATGCGCGAGGCAGAGCGGCAGCTCGAGGAGGCGGCCCGCCGGATTGCAGAATTGAGCCAGCAGAATCTGCCGCGAATGGTGGAAATCGAAAAATCGGTAGTGGATCTGATGGGCAGGCCCCGGCTCGGCGTCACCGTCGGTGGCAACGAAGGCAAGGGGCCCGTCGAAGGCGTGAACATCCTCGGCGTATCGCCCGGCAGCGCGGCAGATGACGCCGGGCTGCGCGCAGGCGACGTGATCACCGCGGTCAACGGCGAATCCCTGAGCGCGGACGATGGGGCCGAGGCCAACCACCGGCTGCTCGATTTCATGAAGGGCGTCGACGAGGGCGACAAGCTGTCCGTCGAGTACCTGCGCGACGGCAACGTCGGCAAGGTCGAGGTGGAGCCGCGCGTCATGGGGCCCCACGCGTATGCCTGGTCGGGCGACGGCCAGAAATTCGAATTCAGGATGCCCCCGGAGGCGTTTGCGCCTGACGCGATGCAGGAATACCGGTTCATTTCGCCGCTGCTCGGCAGCAGCTGGGGCGACATGGAGCTCGTCGAGCTCAACGGGGACCTCGGCCGCTATTTCGGCACCGAGACCGGCTTGCTCGTCGTAAGTGCGCCGAAATCGGAAGCGCTCCAGTTGCAGGCGGGTGACGTCATCCAGAGCATCGACGGGCGCGAACCGACGTCGGTGGGCCACGCGATGCGAATCCTCGGCTCCTACCAGGCGGGCGAGAAACTGGAGCTCCGGATCATGCGCGACAAGCGCGGCCGCAAACTGGATATTACGATGCCGGATGACCGCACGAGCCTGCTCGCGCCGCTTCCACCGCTTCCGCCGATGCCGGTCAAGCCCGCGGAAGTGGACGTCCGGGTGCTGCGAGCGCCCCGTCCGGAGCAGAGAACCTGACCGGCCAATTTCCCGCGCGCTTGGGCGCGCACGGCTCTGATACCATGCGCGCCCATGCAAATTTCCGACTTCGATTATGCGTTGCCCGACGAGTTGATCGCGCGCTATCCGGCGGCAGAGCGGCGCGCGAGCCGCTTGCTCGAGGTTGGGCCGGAGATCGCCGATAGGCAATTCGCCGAATTGCCGTCACTACTCAGTCCGGGCGACCTGCTGGTTTTCAACGACACGCGCGTTATCCCCGCGCGTCTCGCCGCGGTAAAGGATACCGGCGGTCGCGCCGAGATCCTCGTAGAGCGCATCGAGAGCGACTGCCGCGCACTCGCGCAGCTGCGGGCGAGTAAATCCCCGAAAAAGGGTGGTCGGCTGCGGCTTGCGGGCGGTGAGGAGGTTGTCGTTTTGGGTCGCGAGGACGAGTTCTTCGTCCTGAATTTTCCGAAGCCGGTGCTCGAGATTCTCGAGTCCGCGGGCGAGGTGCCGCTGCCGCCGTACCTCGGCCGGGAAGCGGAGCCCGAAGATGCCGATCGCTACCAGACCGTGTACGCAAAGGACCCCGGTGCCGTCGCGGCGCCCACGGCCGGGCTGCATTTCGACCGACAGATGCTGGACGACACGCTTGCGGCCGGTGTGCGCCACGCTTACATCACCCTGCACGTCGGCGCCGGGACGTTCCAGGCGCTGCGCCGCGAGCATATCGAGGAGAATCGCCTGCACAGGGAACGCCTGCGGGTGAGTGAGGCCTGCTGCGAAGCGGTTCGGGAGACCCGCGCGTCCGGCGGCCGGGTGATCGCGGTCGGTACCACCGCGGTACGCGCGCTCGAGTGCGCATCGCAGAGCGGCGAGATCCGGCCGTTCGAGGGCGAAACCGACCTCTTCATCCTGCCCGGTTACGAGTTCCGCAGCGTGGACGCGATGATTACGAACTTCCACCTGCCCAGGTCGTCGCTGCTCATGCTGGTGGCCGCTTTCGCAGGCCGCAAGCGCATACTTCGCGCGTACGAACACGCCGTGCAGTCCGGGTACCGGTTTTTCAGCTACGGCGATTCGATGTTCGTCACGCCCGGAGCGGATGCATGAAGTTCGAGGTTCTCACGCGCAGCGGCGCTGCCCGGAACGGGCTGCTTGCATTTCGCCGCGGCCCGGTAAAGACGCCGGCATTCATGCCCGTGGGGACCTATGGCACGGTCAAGAGCGTCACGCCGGAGGAGGTCGCCGCCGACGGTGCCGAGATCATTCTCGGCAATACCTTTCACCTCATGCTGCGCCCGGGTACGGACGTCATCCGCAAGCACGGCGGACTGCACGAGTTCATGAACTGGCACGGACCGATCCTGACGGACTCGGGCGGCTTCCAGGTCTTCTCGCTGGCCAGCATGCGCAAGCTCTCCGAGGAAGGCGTGACTTTCCAGTCGCCGGTAAACGGGGACGAGGTATTCCTGACGCCCGAGCGATCCATGGAAGTGCAGCACGACCTCAATGCGGACGTCACGATGATTTTCGACGACTGCACGCCGTATCCGGCGACTGAGAGCCAGGCCCGTGATTCGATGCAGCTGTCGTTGCGCTGGGCGGAGCGGTGCCGGCGCCGCTTCGACGAACTGAAGGACGCGGAGCCCGGCCGCGGCGAAGCCCTGTTCGGCATCGTGCAGGGCGGCGTCTACGAGTCACTCCGGGCCGAGTCGATGGCGGGGCTCCGCGCGATCGGATTCGACGGCTACGCCATCGGCGGACTCGCCGTGGGAGAGCCCGAGGATGAGCGCCTCGCCGTACTGGACGCGCTGCTGCCGGAAATGCCCGCGGAGTGCCCGCGTTACCTGATGGGCGTTGGCACGCCGCTCGACATTGCCGAAGCCGTGCTGCGCGGCGTGGACATGTTCGACTGCGTGATCCCTACACGCCACGCGCGCAACGGGCAGCTGTTCACATCCCGCGGCGTCGTGAAATTCCGGCACGCCCGGTACGCCGACGACACCTCACCGCCCGACCCGGAGTGCGGCTGCTACACCTGCGAAAACTACAGCCTCGCTTACCTGCGGCACCTGGGCAAGTGCGGCGAGATCCTCGGGCCGCGCCTGGCAACGATACATAATCTTCATTATTATCAGAGGCTTATGGCGAACCTGCGAACGGCCATCGATACCGGCAGGTTGCCGGATTTCGTGGCCTCGCTACGCAGCGCCTATGCCTGACGCGGATTTCGGCCTGGCTTTCAGAATCGCGTCCCCACGCCCCGCGCTCTGTGCCATAATACCGCGCTGATTTTTCGGGGTACCAGTCAAGCCCCGCAACGAGAAGAATTAACACCATGGATTTTCTTATCAGCAACGCTTACGCGCAACAGGCGGCACCACAGGGAAGCCTCATCGACTTGTGGCCGCTGGTCGTCATCTTCATTGCATTTTATTTCCTGTTGATCAGGCCGCAGCAGAAGAAGCAGAAGGCGCACACCGAGATGGTGTCTGCCCTGCAGGTCGGCGACGAAGTCATGACCGCGGGCGGTATCCTCGGGCGCATCACCGCCGTGAGTGACCACTATGCCGTCGTGCAGATCAGCGATAACACCGAGATCAAGATTCAGAAGAGCAGCGTCTCGCAGGTCGTGCCGAAAGGCACCTTCGAAGAAGCCTGATTGACGACGCGTCGTTTCGATGAACAAGTATCCCGCCTGGCTCAACGTGCTGGTGCTCGTCGTACTGCTGACGGGCATCCTGCTCGCTCTGCCCAACCTTTACGGTAGCGTTCCGGCCATTCAGCTGGCTGACCGCCTCGGCGAACCGATCCCCGAAACGCAGCTTGGCGAGTTCGTCAGCACACTGGAAAGCGCGGACATTCAGCCCGAAGCCGCCTACCTCAAGGACGACCGGGCGGTGCTGCGCTTCGAAACGCCTGAAGCCCAGACCGCGGCAGGCGAGCGCCTGCGCGATCGCTACGGCCGTGATCTCAATATTGCACTGACGCTGGCACCGAAGCTGCCGGGCTGGGTCCGCAGCCTGGGGCTGAACCCGATGAGCCTGGGGCTGGACCTGCGCGGCGGAGTTTACGTGCTGCTCGAAGTCGACATGGATTCGGCGATTCAGAAGCGACTCGAGTCCTACCAGCAGGATTTCGACGATCGGTTGCGCGAGGCGAGGATACGCCATCGCGTCGATCTCGACGACGACGTCATCACGGTGCGGATTGCGGACAGCGCCGATTACGAAGCGTCGAGAAACATTGTGCGCGACGCCGATTCCGAGGTGCTGATCGACGACGGAGACGACGACAAATCGTTCACGGTGCGGATGTCCGAGACGCAGATCCGCGCCCGCCAGGATTTTGCGATCGAGCAGAACATCACGACGCTCAGGAATCGCGTCAACGAGCTGGGTGTGGCCGAGCCGCTCGTGCAGCGGCAGGGCGTGGACCGTATCGTCGTGCAGCTGCCCGGCGTGCAGGACCCGACGGAACTGGACAAGATCCTGACGGCAACGGCCACGGTCGAATTTCGGCTCGTGGACCAGTCCGGCAACCAGTCCGGATCCCGGCGTTACCTGGGCCGCGGCGCGGAACCGGCGCAGATCCTGAAACGCGAGGTCATCGCGTCCGGGGACGAGATCGTCAATGCATCGGCAGGCTTCAGCGCCGAGGGACAGCCCGCAGTCAACATTACGCTGGATGCAGCCGGCGGCGAGCGTATGCTGGCCACGACTCGTGACAACCTCAACAAGCCGATGTCGACGGTATTCATCGAGTGGCGCGAGGAAGAGGTGACGCGCGGCGGCAAGACCGAAACGCGCCGCGTGAAGTCGGAAGAGATCATCAACACCGCGACGATCCGCGGCGTGTTCAAGAACAATTTCCAGATCACGGGCCTGAACCCGATCGAAGCCAGCGACCTGGCCAAGCTGCTGCGTGCAGGCGCGCTGGCAGCGCCGGTCTACAAGGTCGACGACCGCACCATCGGCCCTTCACTGGGCCAGGACAATATCGATCGCGGATTCCTGGCGATCCAGATCGGCTTCCTCGCGGTGATCGTATTCATGGTCGTCTACTACCGCGTGTTCGGTCTTATCGCGAATGTCGCGCTGTTCTCGAACCTGGTGTTTATCGTGGCGGTGCTGTCGTTGCTGGGTGCGTCGCTGACCTTGCCGGGCATTGCCGGTATCGTGCTGACGGTCGGCATGGCGGTGGACGCGAACGTACTGATTTTCGAGCGAATACGTGAAGAGCTGGCGGCGGGCTCGTCGCCGCAACAGGCGATTCATTCCGGCTACGACAAGGCGCTGTCATCGATTGCTGACGCGAATATCACTACCCTCATCGCGGCAATCGTACTGCTCGGTTTCGGCACCGGGCCGATCAAGGGATTCGCGATCACGCTGATGATCGGCATCCTGACGTCGATGTTCACGGCGATCGTTGGAACCCGGACCATCGTCAACCTGGCATTCGGCGGCCGCAAGCTGCAGAGCGTCCCGGTCTAGGAAACAACCATGCAATTTCTGAAAAAGAAAACCAATATTGATTTCCTGAGCCTGCCGCGCCGCCGGATTGCATTGTCGATTTCGGTCATCGTCGTCATCGCGTCGCTCGTCTCGCTCGGCATGCGCGGACTGAATTTCGGCATCGACTTCACGGGCGGCATCCTGCTCGAGCTCGGCTATGCTGAAGATGCGGACATCGAAGGTATCCGGGGCGAGCTGTTCGCTGCCGGGTTCGAGGATGCGCAGGTGCAGTTGTTCGGCGCGGCGAACGACGTGCTGGTGCGATTGCCGCCGCAGGAAGGCACCGACCAGAGTGCAATCAGGGAGCGGCTGCAGGCAACGCTGACTGCCGGTGGCAAGGACGTCGACCTGCGCCGCATCGAAGCCGTCAGCCCGCAGGTGGGCAGCGAACTCGCCGAGCAGGGCGGTTTCGCGATGATCATTGCGCTGCTCCTGATCTTCGCCTACGTGATGTTCCGCTTCCAGTGGAAGTTCGCCGCAGGCGCCGTCGCTGCCCTCGTGCACGACGTCATCATTACGGTGGGCTTCTTTTCGATATTCGCCCTGCCGTTCGATCTGACCGTCGTGGCCGCCGTGCTCGCGGTAATCGGTTACTCTCTGAACGATACGGTCGTGGCGTTCGACAGGATTCGTGAGAATTTCTTCAAGCTGCGTGGCGTATCGGCCGAGGAGTCGATGAACACGTCCATCAACGAGATGCTGGCGCGCACGATCATCACCGGACTGACGACCTTGCTCGTGCTCGTCGCGTTGCTGACGCTCGGCGGCGAGTCGATTGCGCCGTTCTCGATCGCGCTGATCGTCGGCATCATCGTCGGCACGTACTCGTCGATCTACACCGCGAGCGCGACCGCGCTGCTGCTCGGCGTGAATGCCCAGGATCTCATCGAGCCGGTCAAAGACCCCGACCTGATCGACGAAATGCCCTGAACGCAGCAGGCCTGCGACTGGATCTAATTCAGGAGTCTGTCTTCGCGTCGGTGGTTGCATGTCGATCGTGGAGAATAGCCCTGATCTCGGACGCGCAGAGTTTTGCGAGGCCCGCGTAGATCTTCGGCGTGCCGGTCAGGATGTGGCCGGTTTCCAGGTAGTTCTCGCTGCCGTCCAGGCCGCTGACGATGCCGCCCGCTTCGCGGATGATCAGGCCGCCCGCCGCCAGGTCCCAGGCAGACAGGCCGGCTTCCCAGAAGCCGTCGAGGCGGCCGGCCGCAACGTAGCAGAGGTCGAGCGCGGCGGCACCCGGGCGCCGCACACCGGAGGTGTTCCTGATGATCTTGCCCAGCATCGCCAGGTAGGGTTCCATCTCGATGTTGGCGTGGCGGAACGGAAAGCCGGTGCCGATCAGCGCGCGCTCGAGGTTTTTTTGCCCGCTGACGCGGATGCGGCGGCCGTCGAGCTGCGCACCCACGCCCCGGGACGCGGTGAAGAGCTCCTGCCGCACCGGATCGTAGACCACGCCGTGCTCCATGCGGCCGTTGATCTGCACGCCGATCGACACCGCGAAAACAGGGAAGCGGTGCAGATAGTTGGTCGTTCCATCGAGCGGGTCAATGATCCAGACGGTGTCCGACTCGCCCGCCGAGCCCGATTCCTCGGCGAGGATGGCGTGATCCGGATAGTGTTTGTGGATGGTCTCGATGACTTCCCGCTCGGCGGCGCGATCCGCCTCGCTGACGTAATCGTTGTGGCCTTTCGTCTCGACGGTAAGGCCGTCGAGTTTGACGAGGTTTCTCATCAGCGAGTTGCCGGCGCGCCGAGCGGCCATCACGGCCACATTCAGTAGTGCGTGCATGTAACGATTCCGTCGATGTCAAAGAGCTGCGATGGACAGGGTGCGGCAATTGCCACTGCCGAGGCCCGACCGGGGCGGTAGAATACCGGACTTTGCAGGCCACCCGCCAGACTCTTGTCATGTCGATTCGTATCGTACTTGTCGGTACCACGCACCCGGGCAATATCGGCGCGGTCGCCCGTGCCATGAAAAATATGGGACTCACGGACCTCGCGCTCGTCAATCCGCGCTACTTTCCGGACAAGGAGGCAACGGCACGGGCTTCCGGCGCGGAAGACCTGCTCGAGAATGCAACGGTCGTCGACAGCCTCGCGGAAGCAATCGCGGACTGCGTGTACGTGGCCGGGGCGAGTGCCCGGTCTCGTGCCATCAACTGGCCCTGCCTCGATGCACGGGACTGCGCGGTTCGTTTGCTGGATGAAAGCGGCAAGGGGCGCGTCGCGGCGGTGTTCGGGCCGGAAAAGTCCGGGCTGTCCAATTCCGATCTCGATCATTGCGATACCCTGCTCACGATTCCGACGAATCCCGATTTCAGTTCACTGAATCTCGCGATGGCGGTGCAGGTCGTCACGTACGAGATTCGCGCCGCGCAGGCGGGCAAGTTGCCCGAATACGAAGCGGAGGTGCCGCTCGCGACCAGCGGGGACATGGAGCGCTTCTACGAGCACCTCGAGCGTGTGCTCACCGACCTCCAGTTTCTCGATCCGGACAATCCGCGCCACCTGATGCGGCGGCTGCGGCGGCTTTTCATCCGGGCGCGCCCCGATCAGAATGAGGTCAATATTCTGCGCGGTATCCTTGCGGCCGTGGAGCGCGACAGGGAGCAGGGCTCGTGAGTAACAGTACCGATATCGTCTACCTGGATTACGCGGCATCGACCCCCGTCGATCCGCGCGTCATCGAGGTCATGACGCCGTTGTTCGGGGTGGACGGCGACTTTGCGAATCCGTCGTCCGGACACATCGCGGGCCGGCGCAGCCAGGAACACGTCACCCATGCCGCGGAGCAGCTCGCCGGGCTGCTCGGCTGCAGCGAGCGTGAACTGGTGTGGACCTCCGGTGCGACGGAATCGGACAACCTCGCCATCGCCGGCGCCGCCCGTTACCGAGCCGACCGTGGCCGGCACCTGATCACGATGCCCACCGAACACAAGGCCGTGTCCGACGTATTTCATGCGCTCGCGAAGCAGGGGTTCGAGGTGAGCTGGCTGCGCCCGGCGGAGTCCGGCGTCCTCGACCCTGCCGAGCTCGCGGCGGCGATTCGGCCGGATACGCAGCTCGCGTCGATCATGCACGTCAACAACGAGACCGGTGTCATCCAGGACATCGAGGCGCTCGGGGCCGTTTGCCGCAAGCGGGACGTGCTGTTTCACGTCGATGCGGCTCAGTCCGTGGGCAAGCTGCCGCTGGACCTCGCGTCGCTGCCGGTCGACCTGCTGTCGATGACCGCTCACAAGGTCTACGGGCCCAAGGGCATCGGCGCGCTTTACGTCGCCGACCGCCCCGGCTGCCACGTCGAGCCACTCATCTATGGTGGCGGTCAGCAGGGCGGGCGGCGCCCCGGCACGCTCGCCGTGCCGCTGATCGCTGGCTTCGGCGCGGCTGCGAGCATCGCGAGGTCGGAGATGCAAGAAAACCACGCGCACCTGCGAGCGCTGAATGACAGGCTGTGGCAGGGCATCCGGGATCTCGACGGGGTCGTCCGCAACGGCAGCGAAGCCAGCACGTTCCCCGGTATCCTCAATGTCAGCATTGCGGATGTCGAAGGCGAAAGCCTGTTGCTGGCGCTGGAACCCCTGTGCGTGGCCACCGGATCGGCCTGTAATTCCACGAGCAGCGAGCCGTCGCCGGTGCTGCGCGCCCTGGGCCGCAGCGACCTGCTGGCGCAGAGCGCCATACGTTTCAGCTTCGGACGTCCCACGATCGCCGCGGAGGTCGATTTCGCGGTCGACCGGTACCGGGAGTCCGTCGGGCGCCTGCGCGGCATTGCGCCGGGGCTCGTGGCGTGACGAGCGACCCTTACAGCGCGAGGGTGCGGGAGCTGTTCGCCGGTCCCGATCATGCAGGCAAGCTTGAAAAGCGGGATGTGCGGGTCCAGACCAACGCACAGGGCGTGCGCGTTGCCCTTGCAGCGGATGTCGATGGCGATATCATCGTAGGCCTGCGGTTTCGCGCGTGGGGCTGCCCGCACCTGCTTGCGGCCGCAGAGGCGTTCTGCCGCGCGTTCGAGGGCCGGCCCGTCTCGGCGCTGCAGGCATTCAGTGCGGCGGAAATTATGCAAACTCTGCCTGTACCGAGAGAGAAGCTGGGCCGTATACTAGTGCTCGAAGATGCAGTGCGGTCGCTTGGGCAAAGCGCTCGCTTGAGCCCGGAACCGGGCAAGGACACGGACTAGACATGGCAATTTCTTTGACAGAGTCGGCAGCAAGCCGCGTACGCAACTACCTCCAGGCCCGGGGCGACGGCATCGGCCTGCGTCTTGGTGTTACCAAGACCGGCTGCTCGGGCTATTCCTACGTCATCAATTACGCTGAGGACATAAAGGACGCCGACATCGTCTTCGAAGACAAGGGCGTCAAGGTCGTGGTCGACGCGGATGCTTTGCCGCTGATCGACGGCACCGAGGTCGATTTCGTGAAAAGCGGCCTCAACGAGGCCTTCTGCTTCAGAAACCCCAACATCACCGGCGAATGCGGCTGCGGAGAGAGCTTCAACGTTTGACGCGCCGCCGTTGCCCGGCTCCCATATGCCAAGTAAAATCGAGGGTTTACGTCCGCCCGGCCAATTTCTGACCGGCGCGGTAATCTCTACTTATTCGAAAAGGAACATCGCATGGCCGTTGAGCAGACGCTCTCGATTATCAAACCGGATGGCGTTCAGAAGAACCTGATCGGCGAAATCTACAAGCGCTTCGAAGATGCGGGCCTGGAGATCATCGCCGCGAAAATGAAGCACCTCACCGACAAGGAGGCGCAGGGGTTTTATGCCGTCCACCGGGAACGACCGTTCTTCAACGACCTGGTTGCGTACATGACGTCCGGCCCCGTTGTAATCCAGGTCCTGCAGGGAGACGACGCGATCGCGAAGAACCGCGAGATCATGGGTGCGACTAATCCGGCGGATGCGGATCCCGGCACGATTCGGGCCGATTTCGCCGCAAGCATCGAGGAAAACGTCGTCCACGGCTCGGACGGCCCCGACACGGCGGCGGCGGAGATCGCGTTTTTCTTCGGTGAAGATGGCGTTTGCCCACGGACCCGCTAGGATCAAGAAAGGATGCCCGGTGCCACTGACAAACTGAACCTGCTCGGCATGCCGCAAGGCGAGCTCGAGGCGCTTTTCGCCGAGATCGGCGAAAAGCCCTATCGCGCGCGGCAGCTTGTGCAGTGGATGTATCAGCGTGGCGTCACCGACTTCGGTGCGATGACCGACTTGTCGAAGTCGCTGCGCGCAAAGCTCGCGGAGCGTGCGACGGTGGCCCTGCCGCGGGTCGACTCGGAGCACAAATCCGCCGACGGTACCGTCAAATGGCTGTTTGCCAGCGGATCCGGTCAGCGCGTTGAGACGGTCTACATTCCCGAGCCGGCGCGCGGCACCTTGTGTATTTCGTCGCAGGTCGGATGTGCACTCGATTGCGCATTCTGTGCGACAGGGGCGCAGGGATTCAATCGCAACCTGACAGCCGCCGAGATCATCGGCCAGGTCTGGCATGCCAACGAGGTGCTCCCGCGCCGCGCGAATGGTGAAACCGCGGTGACAAACGTGGTCTTCATGGGTATGGGCGAGCCGCTCGCGAACTATCGCAACGTCGTACCTGCTCTGGAGTTACTGATCTCCGACTATGCGTTCGGCCTTTCGCGTCGCCGTGTAACGATCAGCACCTCGGGCATCGTCCCGCACATCGAAAAGCTCGCCGACGACTGCAATGTATCGCTCGCCGTATCGCTGCACGCGCCGAATGACGAGCTGCGCAACCGCATCGTGCCAATCAACAAGCTGCATCCCATCGACGAGCTACTGGATGCTTGCTGGCGGTATGCGGCAAAGCACGCAAACCGGTTCATCACGTTCGAGTACGTCATGTTGCGAAACATCAACGACTCCCTCGGGCATGCGGACGAACTGGTGGAATTGCTCGCCGGCAAGCCGGCCAAGGTGAATCTCATTCCTTTCAACCCGTTCCCGGGCACCGAATTCGAGCGTTCCGGCGCGGCGACGATTCGATTCTTCCAGGACCGGCTGCGCGACCGGGGCATCGTGGCGACGACGCGCCGGACGCGCGGGGACGACATTGACGCAGCCTGCGGGCAGCTCGCTGGCAAGGTCAGCGACCGGATACGCAGACGTCTGGGCGACAAAAACATCAAGGTGGCGACGGCGTGAAAAAGAGCGATGTTCTGCTGGGGGCAATGGCCGCCATGCTGGTGATTACCGGCTGCGTTTCGACCACGACGGGGCCGCCCCAGAAAAAGGCCGATCAGGGTGACGCCGCGGAGCTGAACTACCAGCTCGGTGCGCGTTACTACCGGAAGGGCGAATACGATATTGCCCGCGACCGCCTCGAACTTGCGCTGGAACAGGACCCGAAAGATGGCCTGGCCTGGTCGACGCTCGGGCTGACATACGAGGCACTCGGCAATGTAAGGCTCGCGGAGGACGCTTACGACAACGCGGTTCGCGTCGCGCCGCGCGATTACAAGATCCAGGAAAACTACGCTGTCTTCCTGTGCCGCCAGAATCGCTTCGACGACGCCCGCCGGTATTTCGACAAGGCGATAAAGGCCCCGACGAACGATTACTCCGAGCAGACGTACACCAATGCCGGCGTTTGCATGATGCAAAAGCCCGATCACGTCGCGGCGGAGGAATACCTGCGCGCTGCACTGGAGCGGCGCCCGAATCACGGTGAGGCACTCTTGCAGATGTCGGTGCTGTCTTTTGAAACAGGCGACACCCTGCGTGCACGTGCCTTCCTGCAGCGCTACCTGAGCAGCAATATGCCGACTGCCTCGGTGCTCTACCATGCCATCCTCATCGAGGAGAAGCTCGGAGACGACACCGCCCGGCGGCAGTACACTCTGCAGTTGCTGAGAGATTTTCCCGACTCGGCGGAGGCCGAGCGTGTACGCCAGTCCGGCTAGGGCTGCCGTGCCGCCAGTATCATGACCGACGAGAAAGACAAATCTGAAGACGAGACGGCCGAGGCGAAGGCTGAGGGCCCGCTAGGTGGCGAGCGGCTCGCCGAGGCGCGCCGCGCAAAGCAGATCAGCGTGCTCGAGATTGCGAAGGAGCTGCATGTCGAGGAAGCCAAAATCCGGGCGCTGGAGAACAACGACTTCGATGCTCTCGGCGCGCCCGTGTTCGCGAAAGGTCACCTCAAGAAATACTCGCAGATCGTCGGCGTCGACCATGATGACGTACTGGCCGATTACTATCGCCTGACCCGCAGCCAGGAGATTCCGCCGGTCATCGTGAAGCGGCAGAAGCCCAGGCGCGAGGTGTCACCGGGTCCGCTGATTGCCGCTATCGTGGTGCTCGTCCTGGCGGCGCTGGCTTACTGGTTGCTTGTCGAGCGGCCGCTTGCGACGCCACCGGAACCCACCGCCGCGCCTTCAGCCGTCCCCGCAACCACGCCACGACCCGAACCGACGACGGATACGGCGCTGGCCGAAGACGCAGCAGACGGCGAGGAGCCTGCCGAGCCGTCTGCCGCGGAGCC
>CBDUCE010000054.1:0-14969 GCA_965365575.1 uncultured Gammaproteobacteria bacterium | reverse complement strand
ACAGAGCGCAATCCCCACTCTAAATTACTTAGAATTTAGGTTGGTTCTTACACTCAAATTTGCCTCTGCAAATTCCAGCGCAAGCACCCACACAAATTATCTGATTACATTGTTAAAGAGCAGTCCCCGATTTATCGGGGCGGACCCACAATTATACAGGCGGAGGGCTCCTCTTGGCTAGTCCTCGCCTGCCATATAATCTTGGTTTCGGGGTCTGCCGAGGGACACCGTACCCTCAGCGAGCGGGGCATTATAGCGACCGGTGACCCGCCGTCAACAGCAAATTGAAACTTTTATTGGCTTTTTGACGCAGCCGCAAGAAATCAAGGACTTGGGGCCGTCCATGGCCCCGAATAGCCGTCCGTTTGCGCCGAATTACGGCGTATACCAGATCGGCGATGTGTAAGCGCGCTCCTGTTGCTCGAGTACGGCGTCGTCCGGCAGCTCGACGGCGTCACCGAAAAAGGCCTTGTCGTAAGCCAGCCACGACGGCGTCGGGATCTCGAGGACGCGCACATAGTAGAACGCCCGCTGCCCGGCATCGAAATCCGGGTCTTCCCAGAAGGCCGCCAGGTAGGGCGCACCAATGTCGTTGCGGTAGGACGCCGATTCGAGGTTCACCGTGTTGCTCACCGGCTTGTCGCAGCGCCGCTCGACGATCTCGCGCCCGTCCGAGCAGGCCACGTCATAGATACGCTCGTGCAGTTCGCCCTTCGCGTCCCGCCAGCCCTTGACGACCTGCACCCGGTCGAGGTTGGCGCCGTCAGGATCGCGGATTGCGCGCACCAGCAGCGTCGGCGCGCGGCCATCCGGCGCCGCCGTCAGGTCGGCGCCCATCGGCACGCCGTTGGCATAGCCATGGGGCGCGAAGTCGGGACGCGCGGCGTCACGCGCCTCGAAATGCCAGCCCGCGAAGACCCGCACCGTGATCCGTGTGCCCGTCGTGCCGTAAACCTCGCGCCGCTGCATGGCGTCCCAGATCGACTCGCGCGTGTTCTCGCGCGCCCAGACCCCGGCGAGGCCGGCTGCCAGCGACTCGTAGTGCCGGATCGTCGGGTCCGAGCCGTCTCTCGATGGCACGACGCCCGTTATCTTCTCCATGTACCGTTCTTCACCCATGCCGGGCTCGACCGGTGTCGCTTTACCGAAGCTGTTCTCTTCCCGGGTCGTCGCAAGCGACGTATGGCTGTCCGTCGAGCCGATCATGCCGAACTTGAACGGGTTGACGCCCAGTTTTGCCTCGTAATCGAGCCCGCGCATCAATGCCTGGCGTGCGTACTCGCGGGGCAGCATCTCGGGCTTCTTGCCGTACAGCCCGAAATTGCCCCTGTCCCAGCGGTAATAATCGGCGAACTCGTCGTTGGGAGACAGCGAGGGGTGGGTCTCGCCATCCCCCTTGATCTGCGTGACTTCGTAGAGTGGCTCCCACTGGCTGCGGCGCGCGGCGTAGTCGCGCGTCAGCTTCTTGCCGCCGAGCGTGCGGTCGTCGAACATCAGGCCGTTGGACAGGTTGCCGTTGTGCGGAATGGCAAGCACCTTGCCACCGGAGCCTTGCTCGTAGCCTTGCATCCACTTCCAGAGATCTTCCGGATCGACGCTGTCGTAGTTCGAAAACGGCACCAGGTCCTCGACCTGCTCGGCGTCGTCCCGGAACACGACCACACGGTGCAGGTTGTTGGCCTCCATGGACGAGGTCCATTCGAAACCGTGCAGCGTCGTGAACACGCCCGGCTGGTTGTATTTCTCGGCCGCGTCGACGATGCGCTGCCAGACCGACAGCGCCAGCGCATCGTCATCGATCGGGTCCTCACGCGCGGACATCTTGAGCCCCCACTCGCCGTAGGCTTCGAACGGCTTGCCCGCCTTGACCAGGTCGTGCACTTTCTTGCCCCACGCGTTGCGCAGCAGGCCCGGGTCGGACTCCTCGATCAACGTCGCGAGGCCCAGGTTCTCGGCATGATCCGCCACCACCAGGAAGTCGAGCGGCCGCACCAGCTTCGCCCGCATGCCACCCGACGCGCGAACGGTTTCGCCTCGCGCAAATCGGTACGCGAACTCGGGACCGAGGAAGTTGCCGATCATGCCGGCGTCGGTCGAATAGGAGGTATGCAGGTGCGTATCGCCCCACAGCACGCGGTTCGGATAGCTCTGGTACAGATACGGCGAGTATTCAGGCTTTCCGATGTCGACGTCGTCAGCGTCGATGCCGAGCTCACCCGAGTAATCCTGGGCGCCGGCGACGGTTGCAAGGCCCATGCACGTGGCCCCCAGCAGCAGTTTCCGGAAATTCGTCTCGCTCTTCTTCATCGCTATCTTCCTCTATTTGTACTTTTCTAATTATACCTTTCAGTGTTGTGCGGTCAGAATCTGAAGTTGAAGCCGGCCATGGGGCCCTGATAGACGTAATCGAGCCTCAGGTCGCCATCTTTGAACTCGGCCGCTTTGTACTGGTAGCCGAACAGAATGCGGTTCTGCTGTCGTTTACCGACCGTCAACGCAAGGTTGGCCTGCAGTAACACAGTGCCCTCCGAGTCACCAAAGCTGGTATCCGCCCGGGTCAGCAGGGACCAGCGGTCCGAGAAATCGAAACGGTAGCGGAGGCCGGCAAGAGCATCGTAATAGTCCTTTTTCGAACGTCGTTCCCCGACCGGCGCATTGTCGCTGATGAGGCGGAACGTATAGCGATCATCGAATCCCGAGAGGCGCAGCCCGCCGTAGAGATTGAAGTTCGATCCGGCACCCCTGGGCCACCAGGCAACCGCACCGTCAAGAAAGAGCTGCTCGCTGTTCGTATCGACGACGAACGCCGCGCGTTCGGTCGAGTCCGAGGTCTTGAGGTACGTCAGGTCACCGAAAGCCGTCCAGTTACCGCGGCCTCCTTCGACGTGAATCATGAATGCCGCGTCCAGGACGTCGAGCAGGTCGCCGAAAGAGATATCGCCTGTCCCGATGTCCGTATCCTGAAATGTCAGGTCGACAGTGGTCTCCGTGGCCCACAGGTAAGGCGTGATCGACCACCCGAATATATCCGCATCCTGCCCGTGCGCACCGGTCGCCGGAATCAGTATCAACGAGAGGCAGACCGCTGGACCGCGGAACAACATGGAGCCGTTCATACCCTCACCTCGGGCGCAGGCATAGCCCTTCGGAGAACCCGGATTGGCCAAATACCCTGCGTCGTTTAGATTGACGTTATATTGGGCTCTGGCTTGTCTCGCATTTCCATACGTGAATGACGTAGCCAGCGGATAAAAACAGGGAGAGGCGATGACCCGGCGCCACCGCCCCGGTTCGGCAAGAAAACGATCGGCCGCGCCTGCATACGCGGCGGCGGCGATACTTTGTGCGGGCTTTGCCAGCGTCGACGCCCTGGCACAGGACCTCACGCCGCGAACCTACTGGCCGGCACCGAACGGCACGCGGGTACTCGTGTTCGGCTATGCCCACCAGACCGGCGACGTGGTGACCGACCCGTCCATCCCCATTTCCGGCGTTGACTCGAAAATCGATTCGGCGGTGCTTGCCTATCAGCAGACGATTAACCTATTCGGCAGAACCGGAAATCTCCAGCTTGAAGTGCCGTTCGTCGACGGAACGACTACCGGCATGGTCAGTAATGAACCCGGCCGGCGAGACGTCAACGGTTTCGGCGACATCGCGGCGATCGTGTCGATCAACCTGATCGGGGCACCTTCGATGTCGCCGGCGGAATTTCAAATGCTACGGCAAAAGCCGCGTCCGATTCTCGGCGCAAGTATCAAGATAGTGGCGCCTACGGGCGAATACGAGGCGGACAGGCTGATCAACATCGGCACCAACCGGTGGTCGGCACGATTCCAGCTTGGCTACATTCAGCCCCTTACCCGGAAGTGGCTCCTGGAGATGTCTGCGGGGGTCTGGATCTTCGAGGACAATAACGAATTCCTCGGCCTGACCCGCGAGCAGGACCCGATCGGCGCGCTTAATTTCCATCTGGTGCGACGCTTCAGGCCGGGCTTCTGGGCGTCGCTGGATCTCAATTATTACCTTGGCGGGCACAGTACAATTGGTGACGTGCGCAGCGCCGACCTGCAGAGAAATTCGCGGGCAGGCCTCAGCGTTGCCTATCCGTTCAAGGGCAAGCATGCGATAAAGCTGGGCTTCAGCGACGGTGTGGTCACCGAGTCCGGCGGCGACTTCCGCACTATTAACTTCAACTATATCTACAGAATCCGATAACACCGTGTAGACGAGAGGGGCTGGCCGATGCCAGACCGGGAGATTCACATGCGAATCCTGCTCACCGCCATCTTGTTTTCCTGGGCATTCGTGTCTGCCGATGCTGCGGTCGTCCATCTAAGAGACGGCAGCGTCGTCGTCGGCGCGGTCCTGAGTCTCGAGGACGGTGAGGATCTGGTCGTCGACACCGAGTACATGGATGAGGTGATCATCGAGTGGCAGGCTATCGTCGAGATTCGCGAGACTCAGGTCATCGAGGTAGAACTATTCGATGGTCAGCGCCTGTATGGCGAGGTGCTGCTGGACGAGCGGGGCCTTTCGATTATCGGTGATGAGACGACCGTCACGCTGCCCCCGGACAGGGTATTTTCGATCACTGAGGTGAACGAAACTTTCTGGGACGCCCTCAATGTATACACCGACCTCGGCATGAACATCGTGCGGGGTAACAACGAAGTTAGCCAGCTGAGCTTCGGCGCCGGGGCCGGGTACGATGGTGTCGACTTTGAGTCATCCATTGATGCGACAACCATTATCAATGAGCAGACCGAAGGACAGGACCTGCGGCGCGCCACGCTGGCGGGCAGCTACACCTATCGGCTGCCGCGCAACTGGCAGGCGAGCGGACTGCTGCAGTTCGAGTCCGATGACCAGCAGGGCCTGAACCTCCGTACCCTGGTGGGTGGCGCAATCGGCAACCGCGTCTACAACCAGCGCCGGATGCGTATCGACCTTTACAGCGGCCTCGTAGTCAACAGCGAGGAATTCGAGGGTCAGCCGCGATCGGAATCGCTGGAAGGCCTGCTGGGCGGCGCGTACCGGCTGCGCTCGGCGCGGGGCATCGACATCGACTTGTCGCTCTTCGTATTGCCGAGCCTCGAGCAAAGCGACCGCCTGCGCATGCAGTTTGACGGCTCCCTCAGCATCGACTTGTTCGCAGACCTCGATTTCAAGCTGACCGTCTACGACCGCTACGACAGCCAGCCACCGCCGGGGAACGACACCAATGACTCCGGCCTCACGCTCGGGCTGAGTTGGAGTAACTGAGGCAGGCACGTGTCGAACAGGATGTCCCGGCGGGCTACTGTTCGGGGACATCGACACGATTCCGAGCCATCACACGGCTGCAGGCGACGGCACAAGAGGCTTCCTGCTCAGACGTGGCTACCGGACCGTCGATTTCGAGGCCGAGTTCAAGGATCTCTACCTGGCCCGGAAGTCTGGCGAGCGCGAGCGCGTCATCGATCTTTCGCCGAGTATTGTGGATAACACCGAACGTCATCCGGACGACTTTCGGGCGCAACGCGGCCGGCATCAGGCCCGACGACGACATGCACCTGCGGCTGACGTTTTTCCTCGACCTCGAATAGCCAACTCAGTCGCTCTCTTCGCCACTGGCCGCGGCCGGTTCGTGGCTATCCAGCCACGCCTCGTACTCCTCGGAGAGCAGCAGGTCGGCCATGGCCGGGTCCTTTTCGAAGGCTTCGGGCCCAAGCGTGTAGCCGAAGGTCTTTTCGAGCTGGTCGAGCGCTTCCACGGCCTTGTTATATTGCTGCGTCGCGGTGCTCGCTCGCAGCGCCGACCACCAGCCGAGCTCCAGACCGGGCTCTATCTGCACTGCCTGCTCCGCGTAGCTGAGCGCATCCTCGGCATTGCCGAGCACCAGCGACGCGGCGGACAGCCTCGCCAGCATCGCCGAATCCTGCACGCCGAGGCGGGTCTGCAGTCTCAGCAGCGCGTCCATCGCCTGCTCGTATTTCCGCGACGGGAAGTAATAGTCGAGCAGCATCAGCGAGTACAGGGGCTCTTCCGGGAAATACTTGTCGACGTCGATCAGTGCGGTGCGCAGCTTGCGCCGGTCGCGGGTCGCCTTGGTGAGATGCACCGACATCAGCACTACAGCCCGCTGGCTGCGCAAGGTCTCGTCGAGGTCGTCGAGAATGTCGAAATAACGATCGACCCGCATGTCGCGGGCCGCTTTCAGGAGCTCGGTCATCTGGAATGTCTGCTGCTCCGTCGGGCCCTGGACGTCGAGCAGTTTGCGAACCGCGGGCTTGCCGGGGTTGATGGCGACGAGCTGAACGCCCACGCCGTCGCTGAATTTCTCGCCATCCATGAAGTCGATCCAGTCGACGATCACGACGCGGCCCTTGCCGTCCAGCCGCAGCTCGTACTCGTGGTAGTTGAACTGAAAGTCCGGCAGGTCGTAACGCACAATCGCCTTACCGCGGTCACCCTTCGAGCCGAAGCCCAGCCAGGCCGCCCGGATGTTGCCCTCGGTGCTGGCGAAGGCGGACTGCAATATGCTGGCCAGGTTGTCGTCGAAGCTCTCGCGGAAGCCCTTCTTGACCTTCGGGTCGATGAGCCGAAGACCGAAAATGCGCTCCAGCATGTCCTCCCGGTCGATGGCGTTGGCAAACCGATCGAAGGAATTGTTGTTCAGGTCCGTGACGATATCCTGGAAACCCGCACGGAAAATCTCCTGGCGCTCGAGTGCCGCCTGCTCCTGCGCCTCGCGCGAATCGTCCTGGGCGAACGCCGCCGGTAGCCCGCAAACAACGCTCGCCAGCACGCAAATCCCGATCAATACAGCTTTCAAAGAGGCTCCTCCGTTTCAGTTCAGGCTGACGCGGGCAAAACGTCTTCGACCAACCTGGTAAACGTTAGTGCTACCGGCATCGATCGTGAGCGACCGGTCCTCGATGCGTTCGCCGTCGATCCTGACCGCGCCCTGCTTGATCATGCGGAATGCCTCGGAGGTGCTGCTGACGAGACCCGCGCCCTTCAGGAGGTGAGCGATTCCCAACGTCCCCCCGTCGGTCTCGAGCGTGAATTCCGGCATGTCGTCCGGCATGGCGCCCTCGCGGAAGCGCGAAATGAATTCCTGCTTCGCGGCCTCTGCCGCGGCGTCATCGTGGAAGCGTGCCACGATCTCCATCCCGAGTTCGAACTTGGCATCGCGCGGGTTCATGCCGTCCCCGACCCGCTTCCTCAGGTTCTCTATGTCGTCCAGCGAGCGGAAGCTCAGGACCTCGAAATAACGCCACATCAGGTCGTCCGAGATCGACATGAGCTTGCCGAACATCTCGCCGGGCGGCTCCGTGATACCCACGTAGTTGCCCAGCGACTTCGACATCTTCTGCACACCGTCGAGGCCTTCCAGCAAGGGCGTGGTCATTACCACCTGGGGATCCTGCCCGTAATCCTGCTGCAGTTGCCGGCCCACGAGCAGGTTGAACTTCTGGTCGGTGCCGCCGAGTTCGATATCCGCCTTGAGCGCGACGGAGTCGTAGCCCTGCACGATCGGGTACAGGAATTCATGGATGGAGATCGGCTGACCGCCTTCATAACGCTTGCGGAAGTCGTCACGCTCCAGCATGCGGGCGACGGTGTGGTGTGACGCGAGCTTGACGAGACCGGCGGCATCCATGTCGCCCATCCATGTCGAGTTGAATTCGATACGAGTCCTGTCCTCGTCGAGAATCTTGTAGATCTGTGCCTCGTAGGTCTTGGCGTTTTCCTTTATTTCCCCCGGCGACAGCGGTGGCCGGGTCGCATTCTTGCCGGACGGGTCGCCGATCATGCCCGTGAAATCACCGATCAGGAACACGACCTCGTGACCGAGTTCCTGGAACTGCCGCATCTTGTTGATCAGTACCGTGTGCCCGATGTGCAGGTCGGGCGCGGTCGGGTCGAAGCCGGCCTTCACGACCAGCGGTGTGCCCTTTTTCAGTTTTGCCGCCAGCGCGTCCTCCGGCAGCACCTCGTCGGTGCCGCGGGTCAGCTCCGCGATTTGTGCCTTGATGTTGCTCATTAGTGCCTGTCAGTGACCGCCATCGGCGTGCAGCGGAACTGTAGCATTCTCGGCCGCCGATGAAAGCCCTTATGGGTTACCTCGCGACCATATTAAGCTTGCCCGTTAACAGACTGACTTATAACACTTTTCTTTGACGTTGCCGCAACGCCACGGTAGAGTAGCGGCATTCTCTAACCTGGGGTCGAAGACTTGCATCGTCCGGCCAGTCCATTACTGCACGATTACAAGCCGTCTGCAGCAGACAAGCAGAAAAAATCCAAGGCCCTGCAGTGGTTTGTCTTCGGCCTGGGCATTCCGCTCGCCGGCCTGGGATTCGTCTCCACGCTCACCACGACCACGCCACCCGCGCCTCCGCCCGAGGAGCCGGTGATGGCTGCGGCGGACGGCTCCGACTTCGACCGGGAAACAGCCGTCGAACTCGTCTACGCGGAAATGCCGCTGGTCCTCGCGGATGCGATCAACCCGCCGCCCTACCAGAAACTCAACCTGACCATCGGGCGCGGAGACACGCTCGACAAGCTGTTCAGAAAGCACGACCTCGACCTGGGTCACCTGTCGGAGATCGCGAAACTCGACGAGGCGCGTAAACGTTTCCGCAAGCTGAAGCCCGGCGATCAATTCGAGATCACGCACGACCGCGGTGAACTGGTCAGCATATATTCGAACCTCAGCCTTACCAGCGCGCTCAAGATCGAGCGTGCCGAAAGCGGCTTCAAGGCCGAAATCGTCGATCGACCCATCGAAAAGCGCAAGCGGCTCGCCTACGGCACGATAGAGACCTCTCTCTTCGAAAGCGCCACCGACGCCGGCCTCTCCGACCGGGTGATAATGAACATCGCCGGCATCTTCGCCTGGGACGTCGACTTTGTCCTCGATATTCGCAGCGGCGACAATTACTACGTGCAGTACGAGGAGATCTGGCAGGAGGGCGAGTACGTAACTGACGGTGAAATAGTCGCAGCGGAATTCAACAACAACGGTCGCACCCACCAGGCGATACGCTTCATAGACGACGAAGGCCGCAGCGACTACTACACGCCGGACGGCCACAGCGTAAGAAAAGCGTTCCTGCGGGCGCCCGTCGACTTCACCCGCATCAGTTCCAATTTCAATCCGCGGCGCCGCCACCCGGTCCTGAACACGATCCGTGCTCATCGCGGGGTGGACTACGCGGCGCCGCGCGGCACGCCGATCAAGGCTGCGGGCGACGGCAAGGTCATCTTTCGCGGCGTAAAAGGCGGCTACGGCAACACGATCATTCTGCAGCACGGCGGCAATATAACGACGCTCTACGCACATATGTCACGCTTTGCCGGCGTGCGTATCGGCAGCCGCGTGCGGCAGGGACAGACCATCGGCTATGTCGGCGCGACGGGCCTTGCCACGGCAAACCACCTGCACTACGAATACCGCCTGAATGGCGTGCACAGAAACCCGCGTACCGTCGAATTGCCACAAGCCGATCCGATCGACCAGCGTTATCGCGAGCAATTTCTCGCAACCGTGGAACCGATCCTGCAGGAACTCGAGAAATTCAAGAACACGCAGCTCGCTTCCGTTGCCTACAGCAACAAGTAGTGCTCGCGCACGATGCCTGATTACTACATCGGCCTGATCTCCGGCACCAGCATGGACGGCATCGATGCCGCCCTGGTCGAGTTTGGCGACCACTCGGTCGACATCGTTAGCGGACGGACTACCCCGTATCCGGAGGCGCTGCGCAACAAACTCATGGATGCCACGCGGGCGCCGGAGACCTGCACCGCCGACCTCATCGGCATGCTCGATCATTGGGTGGGCGAGTGCTTTCGCGACGCGGCGCTCGAGCTCATACAGGCAGCCGGCGTCGACCCGGACCAGGTGCGCGCCATCGGCAGCCACGGCCAGACGATCCGGCACAGGCCCGACGACGACCACCCCTTCACGCTTCAGACGGGCAGCGCTGCGATTATCGCAAAAGGCACGGGCATCGACTGTGTGGCGGACTTTCGCAGCGCGGATATCGCGCTGGGCGGGCAGGGAGCGCCGCTGGTGCCGCCGTTTCACGAATGGCTGTTCCGTTCCCCGGACGTCGACCGCTGCGTTCTGAATATAGGCGGAATCGCGAACATCACCGTGCTGCCCGCTGCGCCGGAATTGATCAGCGGCTTCGACACCGGCCCGGGAAATACGCTCATGGATGCCTGGGTCCGGCGTCACTATAACGTGACCTACGACGACGAAGGCCGCTGGGCATCGATCGGGACGGTGCTGCCGTCGCTGCTCGAAGCAATGCAGGCCGACCCCTATTTCGCCAAGGCGCCGCCCAAGAGCACGGGTTTCGAGTACTTCAATGACGACTGGCTCTCCGACCTGATCGAGGACGATGCCGAGTTTGCCGATGTGCAGGCCACGCTCGCCGAGCTGACGGCAGCAACGATCGCTGACGCCATCGTTGAGCATGCCGAACTGACGCGCGAAGTGCTGGTATGCGGAGGCGGCGTGCACAACAGGTACCTGATGCGGCGGCTCGGCGACCGTCTCCCCGGGGCCTCGCTGATGTCGACGGCCGATTCCGGACTGGATCCGGACAGCGTGGAGGCTTGCGCCTTCGCCTGGCTCGCGATGCGTACCGTGAACGGCGAGGCCGGTAACGCCCCCGGGGTCACGGGCGCCCGCCGCGCGACCGTGCTTGGCGCTATCCACAGCGCCCGCTGAAATGTGCAACAGTTAAAGGTCTCGTGACGTCGACGTTGCTATACTGATCGGCCCGTCAAGAACAGAGAAAATCGTGGACGCGCCCTCACTGCCCCCTGCTGACCTGTACATCAACCGCGAACTCAGCATGCTCGAGTTCAACAAACGGGTACTGGCGCTGGCCCAGGACCCGGACGTGCCTTTGCTCGAACGGCTGCGCTTCCTCTGCATTACCTGCACCAACCTCGACGAGTTCTTCGAGATCCGCGTCGCCGCGCTGAAACAGCGGATGGAGATCGGCGCGCTCGCGCAAGGACCGGAAATGCTGCCCGCCCAGCAGGTATTCGACGTGCTGCGGCACCAGATGCTCAATATCGTCGGCCAGCAGTACGAACTGCTCAACAACGTGATGTTCCCGCAGCTCGCGTCGGCCGGCGTGCGTTTCGTGCGCAGCGAGGACTGGTCGGACGAGCAGCAGAAATGGCTCAGCGAGTACTTCGACGAACAGGTCGTTCCGGTGCTGACGCCGCTCACCTTCGATCCGTCGCGCCCCTTCCCGCGCATCCTCAACAAGAGCCTGAACTTTATCGTGCGTCTCAAGGGTCGCGATGCGTACGGGCGGCGACGTCACCGGGGCATGGTGCAGGCGCCGCGTTCACTGCCGCGCGTTATCAAGCTGCCCGAGCACCTCAGCAATGAGGGCTGCCACGACTACGTGTTCCTGTCATCGGTGATCCGCGTCCATGTCGACCGGCTATTTCCCGGCCTCAAGGCCGACGGTTGCTATCAGTTTCGCGTGACTCGCAACAGCAACCTCTACGTCGACGAGGAAGAAGTAAGTGATCTCGTCGGCGCCCTCGAGGGTCAGCTCGAAGCAAGCCGTTACGGCGCGGCCGTGCGCATCGAGGTGGGCCACGAATGCCCGGCCGACCTGCAGCAGTTCCTGCTGGACCACTTCCGGCTGCAAGAGGACGATATGTACCTGGTCGACGGCCCGGTCAACCTGAACCGTCTTTCCACGGTCTGCGACATCGAGGACCGGCCGGAGCTGCTGTACAAGCCCTTCGCGCAGGGATTCCCCGAAGAACTGCTCAACGACAAGGACATCTTCTCGATCCTCTCGAAGAAAAATGTCCTGATGTACCACCCGTTCCAGAGTTTTGCGCCGGTCATCGACTTCATAAAGTCCGCCTCGACCGACAAAGACGTGCTGGCGATCAAGATCACGCTGTACCGCACGGGCGCCAACTCGCCTGTCGTGGATCACCTCGTCAATGCCGCACGGGCGGGCAAGGAAGTGACGGTGATCATCGAGCTGATGGCACGGTTCGACGAAGCCGCCAACATCTCGCTCGCAAACCGGCTCCAGGAGGCCGGGGCGCACGTCGTCTATGGCCTGGTGGGTTACAAGACCCACGCCAAGATGACGCTCGTCGTGCGACGCGAGGACGAGGTACTGCGCCGCTACGTTCATCTGGGCACCGGCAACTACCATCACAGCACGGCCAAGGTCTACACGGACTACGGCTACATGAGCAGCGACAAGAAACTCGGCGAGGACGTACACAAGATCTTCATGCAGCTCACGAGCCTGACCGAGGCGCGCGACCTGAACCAGATGCTGACGTCGCCGTTCAACCTGTTCGACGGCATCATGGCGAAAATCAGGCGCGAGACCGAGAACGCGCAGGCGGGCCGCAAGGCGCACATCATGGTCAAGGTGAACGCCCTCAACGAACCGCGCGTCATCGACGCGCTGTACGAAGCCTCGCAGGCGGGCGTGAAGATCGAACTCATCGTCCGCGGCATCTGCGTACTGCGCCCGGGCGTTCTCGGCCTCTCCGACAACATCACGGTACGCTCCATACTGGGGCGTTTCCTGGAACATTCGCGCGTCTACTACTTCTACAACGACGGCGAGGAAGAGATTTTCTGCGCCAGCGCGGACTGGATGGAGCGCAACCTCCTGCACCGCAACGAGAGCTGCTTCCCGGTTCGCCAGAAGACTCTAAAGGAGCAGCTCAAGCGCGACCTCGAACTGTACCTGGCCGATAACTGCAACGCGTGGGTGCTGCACGGCGACGGCAGCTACGAGCGGCTGGTGCCCGGGGAGCGGGAACCCGTCTCCGCCCAGGAGACGTTCCTGCAGCTCCTGGCTTCGCCCAGCGCCTAGGCGTAGCCGAGTTCGTAGCCGGCCTGCGCCAGGAGACGCTGTTCGCGCTCGAGATCGGCGACCGTCAGCGGGTTCGCCTCCAGCCATTCCGGATCGAACTTCAGCGCCAGTGAACGGGCGTTGACGCTCAAGTCGACGGGCGGAATTTCCGCATCGTTGCGACTGCGGTTCATGAGCACGGCAAGGCGCAGCAGTATGGCGAGGCGCAGCGCGGGTTCGCGCCAGGCGCGCGGCAATTCCTTCAGATAGCGCGTGACGATCTGGTGCCGCTGGCTCGCGATCAGAAACGCCAGCAGTCGTTGCTCGGCGCGCGGAAAGCCAGGCATGTCGGCATTCTCGGCGATATAGGCGCCATGCCGCTGGTAGCCGTCGTGCGAGATATCGAGACCGATTTCGTGCAGGCGTGCCGCCCACACCAGTCCCTGCTCGGCGAGCGGCGACGTCAAACCCCACTCGTCGGCGCACTGTCGGAGCAACAGGCCTGCGGTTTCCGCAACCCGCCGGGCCTGCGATTCATCGACGTTGTAGCGCCGGGCCATCGAGCGCACGGTGCGCTGCCGCGCGTCTTCGTGCCGCAGGCGCCCGAGCAGGTCGTATAACAGTCCCTCTCGCAGTGCGCCGTCCGACACCTTCAGTCTCCCGATGCGCAGCACACCGATCAGCTCCGCGAGAATCGACAGTCCTCCAGGCCAGACCTGCGCGCGTCGCTCCGATAATCCCGACAGCTCGAGCGCATCCACGGACCCGGCGTCGATGGCACGTTCGATCAGCGCCTCGAGCGCTTCCAGTGTCAGGTCCCGCTCCACGATGCCCAGCGCGCTCGCTACCCGCTCCGTCGATAGGATCGTTCCGGATGTGCCGATCGCCTCGATCTCGCCGGAACCGCGAAAAAACGCTTTTACGGGGCGCAGCTCGAGACGCGCAGCCACCCTCGCTGCATCGAAAGCCTCCCGCGTAATGGCGCCGCCGGGAAAAAAGCGCTCCGTCATGCGGACGCAACCCAGGTGCAAGCTCTCGAGCGCACGCGGGGTGGGGCCCTGCCCAAGGATCAGCTCGGTGCTGCCACCGCCGATGTCCATTACGAGCCGGAGCCCGTCATTGGGCGGGAGGCTGTGCGTCACGCCTTTGTAAATGAGGCGGGCTTCCTCGATACCCGAAATGATCTCGATGGGGTGGCCGAGCGCCTCCTCGGCTTCGCTCATGAAACCGGTATCCTCGCGCGCGCGCCGGATCGTGCTGGTGCCGGCGGCACGGACGCTGGCGGCGTGCATGTCGCGAAGCCGCTGGCCGAACAGGGAAAGACAGTGCAACGCGCGTGCGCGCGCTTCGGGCGAAAGATCGCCGCTATCCGAAAGGCCTTCGGCGAGGCGCACGGTTTCCTTGATGCGGTCGATGATCGTGAGCTGGCCGTGGCGCAGCTCGCCGACGATCATGTGAAAACTATTGGAGCCGAGGTCCACTGCAGCGATGACTTCCTTTGCATCGCTGGCCGCCGGAGTCCCGGCGCGGCTTTCTTCGCTGGTGGTAGCTATTGTCCCGGCCGGATTGACGGCTCGCTGTTACGCTACACCGAGAATGAGGATCCGCAGCCGCAGGTCGTCTGCGCATTCGGGTTGCGAATAATAAACTGCGCGCCCTGCAGATCTTCCTTGTAGTCGATCTCGGCGCCCATCAGGTACTGGACACTCATCGGGTCCACGAGCAGCTTCACGCCCTGGTTCTCGACCTGGCTGTCGCCGTCTTCGACCGTCTCGTCGAAGGTGAAACCATACTGAAAACCCGAGCAGCCGCCGCCGGAAATGAATACGCGCAGCATCAGGTTGGGGTTGTCCTCTTCCCTGATCAACTCGCCGACCTTATTGGCCGCCGCGTCGGTGAAAACGATGGGTGGCGGCGCTGCGTTTCCGCCGATTGCCTGATTATCTGTCTGCATTTGCTTTTGTCCTGCTCAGCCTTCCGCGGTAGCGGCTGCCGATTCGTCGAGTTTCGCCGTCTGCTCCAGCAGCGGCACCTGGCCTTCGGGCTGATGCACCAGCTTGCCGTTGATCTCGGCGCCGATGGCCATTTCGATCAGATTGTAATACA
>CBDUCE010000053.1:0-14994 GCA_965365575.1 uncultured Gammaproteobacteria bacterium | reverse complement strand
TCCGCAAGCCGTTGCTGCCTACCTAAGCCGGTATTATTCTGGCAGACTTCTTACAGCGGCGTACGCCGCCCCGGAAGTCAGGGGGCGGGTGGGGTACACCGAAGACCTGAGCGGTTTCAATTTCGAGGCGGTGACCGTTACGCTCGACGACTTTCTCGACCGCCTGTTTACACACATCGATGACCCCGAGCCGCCGGCTTCCTACATAGGGTCCACGCTTCTGGATACATGGTTTCCCGGGTTTCGTGAGGAAAATGACCTCGATCTGGGTAGCCTCAATCCCCTGGTCAGCGTCTGGATCGGCAACCAGATCAGGGTGTCGGCACATTTCGATTTTTCCGACAACGTCGCGTGCTGCGTTGCCGGGCGTCGACGATTTACAGTGTTTCCGCCCGATCAACTCGAAAACCTGTATATCGGACCGTGGGATATCACTCCAGCTGGCCAGGCGATTAGCCTCGTTGACTTTCGAAATCCCGATTTCGAAAGATTTCCCAGGTTTCGCGAAGCGTTGAATCACGCTTGCGAAATAACGCTGGAACCGGGTGACGCACTGTTTTTGCCGAGCATGTGGTGGCATCACGTCGAAGGCCTCGACGGACTCAATATCCTCGTCAATTACTGGTGGCGGTCTACGCCGCACTACATGGGATCGCCACTCAATGTCATGAAACATGCTTTGTTGGGCTTGCGCGGCTTGCGTCCTGAACAAAGGCGAGCCTGGCGCCAGATATTTGACTACTATGTGTTCGATCCCAGAGACGAAGCGACAATGCATATTCCGGAGCAAAGTCGTGGAATGCTGGGGCCTATTGATGAAAATGCCGCGAGGCGCCTCCGCGCCGAGTTGCTGAATCTCTTGAATCGCTGACCGGCACCAGGCGAAGAGCCGAAATCAGCGACGCTGGGAAAAACTGGAACGGACAATGGAAACGATAAAAAAGGTGGTGATTGCAGGTGGCGGAACCGCGGGCTGGATGGCAGCGGCATCGCTGGCAAAGTTAATCGGCAAGAATCTCGACATCAAGCTGATCGAGTCCGACGATATACCGACGGTGGGTGTTGGCGAAGCGACGATTCCGTCGTTGTTGATTCTGCACCAGTTGCTGGAAATCAAGGAAGAAGAATTCGTTTCCGCCGTTCACGGCACCTTCAAACTCGGCATTTCCTTCGAAAACTGGCGTAACGTCAATGAGGACTACATTCACTCATTCGGCTATACCGGCAAAGACTGCTGGGCCGCCGGGTTCCAGCATTTCTGGCTGAAAGGTATCAAGGAAGGCATCAGCAAGGAATTCGGCCAGTATTGCCCGGAGCTGGTCGCCGCAAGGCATAACAGGTTTGCCGTACTGCCAAACCTGGCACTCAATTATGCATACCACATCGACGCTGGATTGTACGCCGGCTTCCTGAGGAAGATTGCCGAGGAAAACGAGGCCGAGCGTGTAGAGGGCCGGATCGTCGAGGTGGTCACCGATGAGCAAACCGGGTACATACAGCACGTCAAGCTGGCGTCGGGCGAAATCATGGAAGGCGACCTGTTTATCGATTGCACGGGTTTCCGTGGGCTGTTGATCGAGCAGACTCTGCATGCGGGATATGACGACTGGTCGCACTGGCTGCCTTGTGACAGTGCCGTCGCCGTGCAAACCGAGTCCGTAGGTGCCCCCATACCCTACACGCGCGCTATCGCGCGAGACGCCGGCTGGCAGTGGCGGATCCCGCTTCAGTCGCGAGTTGGCAACGGTCTCGTTTATTGCAGCCGTTACCTCTCCGACGACGAAGCAACACAGACGATACTGGACAATGTCGAAGGCGACACGATAACCGAGCCCAGGGTCATAAAGTTCCGCACCGGTCAGCGGCGGAAACACTGGAGCAAGAACTGTGTGGCGATGGGGCTTTCCTGTGGCTTCATTGAGCCACTGGAGTCAACCAGTATTCACCTGATTCAGCGCTCGGTCACCAAGCTCATTCAGATGTTCCCCTATGCCGGAATTCGTGAGCCAGAGATCAACGAGTTCAACGCGCAGATGGATTTCGAATTTCAGAACGTCCGCGACTTTATTGTCCTGCACTATCATGTGACTAATCGGGAAGATACGCGTTTCTGGCGCCATTGCAGGAACATGAATATCCCGGATTCGCTGAAGCACCGTATCGAGCTGTTCAAGCAGACGGGCCGCGTGTTCAGGGTGCCCAACGAACTGTTTGGTGAGAACTCGTGGATACAGGTCATGCTGGGTCAGGGACTGATGCCCGAGCAATATCATCCGATCGTCGACATGATGACCGATGAAGAGCTGAGCAAGTTTCTGCACGGTGCGGAAGCATCTGTCACGCAGCTCGTGAGCAAATTGCCCGAGCACCAGGCTTTTATAGATCACTATTGCAAGGCCAGCGTCGCTTGATTGTGTCGGCGTCGATCTGACGAATATCCGCAGATCCGGAGATACCTGGAGAAATCAGAGACTCATAGTGGGCCGCCCGGTTTCCCGGTCGAGGAGGTGATTCAGCATTTCTTGCGCAGCTTTTCTGCCAGGAGTTGCTTGACGCTCTCGGCTTGTTCCGGGCTCATTGCAGTAACGATGTCCGGCAGGTCGGCGGGGAGATGCGCTTCGGGGTCCTCGCCTGTCCGGAATACGTAGTAATCAAAAAAATGCCGCCATGCCAGGCGCTGCGAATCGTCGAGCCCGGCGATCGTTAACATGCCATGCAACAGGCTGTCGTTTGGCGATAAACCGTTCCCGGTCATGCCACCCCACCAGTAGTTCACCAGCACGTTAACCGATTCGAGCGATTCGACTGCGTGCCACCACAGGCTCGGAATGTAGATTGCGTCTCCCGGTTCCAGCACGGTTTCGCAGGCTACTTCGAGTGCCATGGCATAGCGGGGAAACCGATCGAGATCAGGGTCGGAAATATTGACCATGCTTACAGGCACGCCGCCCGGCGCGCCAAGAAATGGTCCAGGATACAGGTTAGCAATCTGGTCGGGTGGAAACAGCGTGAACTGCCGTTTTCCAGCGACCACGCATGCGAGATTTCTGTGTACATCATAATGAGGCGCGACTTTCCCCTGATTGCCTATCCACATCGTTGGTGCTACTGATTTGTCCGGCAAGGGCACAGGGTTGTGCTTGTCGAACGCCGGCAGGATTTCTTTGACCGGCAACGACTGAACGGCTATGGAATGCGCTTCAGTCGCGTCCACCTGGGCCAGCAGCTGTGAAAGTACCTGGTGCAAGGGAATCTGGCCGCGCTTGAAATTCAAATTTCGAAGATCGTCACTGTAGAAAAAACGGCCATGCGCCTCCGGCGGTGCGGCGATGGTGTAAACCAGTTTGCCTTCGTCAAGATTCTCGAGATAACGACAAATATCGGCAGCCGATTTTTGACCCTGAGTGACGGCAGGCCAATCCTCGACCAAAGACCGAATGACGACAGGCGAATTCGCAGCGCCAACATGGTTTTGAAGCGACTGGATTGCCGCCTTACTCAATTCCTTGATCTTTTGCATTGGTGTAATCAGTGTACCGGGCTGAAGATAGGCTGAAGAGCTTCTCGCATCGGCTATTCGAAGAAATCCATGAAGAGATTCGCCGTCAATCGACCTTTTGAAGGGTCCGGGTTGATATCTCGTTCAGGACGGATTAGACCGGAGTGCAAGAGATTACCCGGATAGATGATCAGTCGATTCGGCTCGTATTCGATTTCCTCAACCAGTTCGTAGTGATCGGTGGATGAACCAATGTATTCCGCCGCGGGCCGGCCTCGTGCTTGCATATGCGCTTCTGCGGCTTTCACATAGGCTGGATAACGCGCGTCTGAAATTCGTTCAAAACCTGTCGGTCGATGCCTAAAGATTCCCGTGCCGGCATACGTGCCTGGATTCAGATAGTGCACGGTCGCAAAGTAATAGTGATTCAATGAATCGAAGTGCGGGACGCGCTGCAATATCGCCAGGTTTTCGGGGGCGGTCGTGATCAGCGAAAATACCTGGTGGACCAAGTGGTAGTCGTATGACGCCGGTATTTTATAGACCTCTTGAAGCAGTGGGATCAATGAAGGAAGCAAAGTGTCGATATAGTTGTCGGGCAATTGGGCCCGCAGTCCCGGATAAGCCAATCGACGATCGAAATGAAAACCAGAGTGCTGCATCGCAGCCCGGATCAGCGGTTCGGGTGCAACAATTGGACCATCAATCACAATGACAGGCGTTCGTTCGTTGCCTACCAATCGAATGTCAGGACTTGGGTGCTTGTTTACGACAATTTCAGTCATGCCGCCGGATGTTTGGAGACTAATGCGAGTATAAACGCGTTCAACGCAAATCGGTGACGCCGTGGTTGTGCCCGCTGCATCACGTCTGGCACTTCCTGCAATAGTAGGTCGCGCGCTGCCCCTGAACGATCGCGGTCACCGGCCGGTCGCAGCGATGGCAGGGTTCATCCTCCCTGCCGTAGACGTCGAGCTCCTGCTGGAACCAGCCGGCCTCGCCGAACCCGCCATAGTAATCCCTGAGCGTGGTGCCGCCGGCGCGGATCGCCCGTTGCAGGACTTCGCGGATCGACGCGGCGAGCGCATCGTATCGCGGCAGGGCGATGCGGCCCGCCGCACGCTTCGGGTTGATGCCCGCGAGGAACAGCGACTCGCTCGCGTAGATGTTGCCGACGCCGACGACGACATTCGCATTCATGATGAACTGCTTCACGGCTACGCGGCGACCACGGGACTTGCGCCACAGGTACTCGCCGCTGAACTCGCTGCCAAGCGGTTCGGGTCCGAGGTCCTTCAGCAACCAGTGCGCAGCCGGGTCGTCGCTCCAGTGCAGGGAACCGAAGCGCCTCGGATCGCGCAGCCGCAACGCATGCCCGGACGATAGTCCGATGTCCACGTGATCGTGAATGCCGGCCGGGGTGTCGTGCGGCACGATGCTGACGTGGCCCGACATGCCGAGATGCAGGATGGCCGTGCCGCCGGTCGTGTTGATCAACAGGTACTTTGCGCGCCGGTCTACCGAGGTGATCGTCTGGCCCGGCAGGCGGTTGTCGAGGTCCTTGCTGACGGGCCAGCGCAGGCGCCGTTCGCGGATCGTGACCTTGGCAATCTCCTGGCCCACGACGTGTGGCTCGATGCCGCGGCGGCTGGTTTCGACTTCGGGCAGTTCGGGCATGCGGCTAGAGTGCCAACAAACCCGGCAACAAAAAAGCCTGCCAGCGCGGCGCGCCGGCAGGCCTCCTCTCGAGAGCCCGGGCGTTGGCTATCAGTCAGTATCTATAATTATGCTGTTCGCCTCGAAGTTGCCGTTCACGAGTTCTCCAAAAGCGTCGGCAGAGCGGCCTTGCTGGACATCCCCGAAGCCTCCCTCGGACAGCTCCATGTCGGCTGACCTCAGCATTATTGTCCCGCCCTCCCGGAGCACGATTGTTACGTCGCCGCCGGCCGTTGCAAGCACGAAACTCGGTTCGTCGATCGTCGCGGTAATCGTTCCGCTGAGCTGTTCTTCGGCGTCATCGCCGTCCACGATGATCAAAGCCGCACGCAACAGCGTCGCATCCCCGTCGGAGGGAATGACGCCCTCGACCTCGATGCCCTGGCCGACCAGCAGGCCGTCCGGGCCGATGATCGCGCCGTCGGGGCCCAGGACCTGGGTGCAGCCGTCCTGGAGTTCGACGGTGAATTCATTGCCGGCGCTATCGATCATCAGGAACATGCCGTTTTCGTCGGGCAAGCTGTTGACGGTGCCCTGGAATTGTCCCGCAGGCCCCTGTTCGACGACGATCGCGTCGAGCATGATGTCGCCTCCCGAGCGGCTGTAACGGCCGATCACGACGACTTCGTTGCCCGCTTCGAGCGCAGTGGGCTCCGTGGGAATGCCCTCAACGTCGTAGACGCAACCATCGGTGGTGAGGCTGACGTCGATACAGGTGTCCGCGTCGTCCGACGAACACAATACGAAACTGCCGGCGGCGCCATCGATGATCTCCTCAATATTGCCCTCGAAGCGCGTCAGTTTGTCCGGTGCCTCTTCGTTCGAGAATTCGACGAAGACAACGGGTCGCACGCGGTACTCGCCATTGCCCGTCTGCCCGACGTGAATGGACTTGTTTGCATCCATGTCGGCCTCGACGACCAGGGTTCGCCCGGGCAAAACCTCGAAGCCTTCCGGATGCAACAGGTCGATCTTGCCGTTGGCCGGGAGAGGCGGCGTGTCTACGATGTCTTCCCCGTCTTCCACGTACTCCACGAGCGTCAATTTCGAGATCCGCAGACGTAGCTTGGTGTACACGTCGGCCGGCACGTCCTCGAAAGCGATGGGCCGACTGAAGTTTTCGAGATCGAGAAGGTCGATCTCGATGGGGTTTTCAGCATCCGAGAAAAGGACTTGCTGACCCTCGCCACCGATCAGGGTTGCTTCGACGACATCGAGGTTGATTTCGTCGAGATCATCAGTCGGCATATCCGTCAATAACAAGGCGATGGTGCCTGTCGCCTGGCCCGGCGGGACGGCGTCTCCGCCGGAGTCGCCACAGGCGACGAGAAAGAGGGATAGACCGAGTAACATCGCAATCGCGCTGCGACGGAAAAAGACATAACTGTCGTGCATATCAAAAGCCCCCTGATTGCCATCGAGCGGCAAAACCGGTTCTTGTCGTACGCGGAAAGATCTCCGCGGTCCTACTTACGTCAAACGATGGAAATCACTCACGGATGCCGGTATCTGACATATTCCGGGCAAAAAAATACCCGCGGCACTGCGCGGGTATCTTTCGAATTCTTACGTTGACCAGGAGCGCTTACTTTATCTTCGCTTCCTTGTAGGCCACGTGCTTGCGAATCGTCGGGTCGTACTTCTTCGTCTCGAGTTTCTCGGGATGGAGTTTCTTGTTCTTGGTGGCCGTGTAGTAGTGGCCGGTACCGGCACTCGATACGAGCTTGATCTTTTCGCGATTACTCTTTGCCATTGTGCTGTCCTCCCGTCGTCAGACGTGCTGGCCCTGGGCACGCAGGTCGGCTACAACCTTGTCGATGCCGTGCTTGTCGATGATCCGCAGGCCCTTGTGCGACACGCGCAGGCGCACGAAACGCTTCTCGGACTCCAGCCAGAACCGCTTGTTCTGCAGATTCGGCAGGAAGCGCCGGCGCGTCCTGTTGTTGGCGTGGGAGACATTATTGCCGCTCTGCGGCCGTTTCCCGGTCACCTGGCACACTTTGGACATGACTAAGTCCTTGATTTAACAGTTTTATGATACAAAACGAGGCCCGTGACGGCGGGCGGCGAGCGGGCCTTTATACCAGCCCCGCAGGGGCAATTCAAGCATGTCAGAGCAGCCCGCGGCTGGCCAGCGAGGTGGCGCCCGCATCGCCGATGATCAGGTGGTCGAGCAGCCGTATGTCGACGAGTTCGAGCGCCGATTTCAGGCGCCGCGTGATTCGCTCGTCCGCCTGGCTGGGCTCGGCGACGCCCGACGGGTGGTTGTGGGCCAGGATCACGGCCGCCGCGTTGACCGCCAGCGCTTCCTTGACGACCTCCCGCGGATAGACGCTGGTGCCGTCGATCGTGCCGCGAAACAGCTCGTCGAACCGCAGCACGCGATGCCGGTTGTCGAGATAAAGACAGCAGAAGCGCTCGTGCCCGAGGTGGCGCAGCCTGGACAGGAGGAACGCTTCCGTGTCCGCCGGGCTGCGAATGCAGGCGCCCGCGGGCAGGGACTGCTCGTAATAGCGCCGTGCAAGCAGCGGCAGTGCACGCAGCACGGCGAGCCTGGCGTCCCCAATCCCTGCCTCGGCGAGAATCGACGTGCTGTCGGCATGCAGCAGCTGGCGCAGGGAACCGAAGCGTGCGAGCAGGCGGTCGGCCAGGCCGGCGCCGCCCGCGCGCAGCAACACGCCAAGCAGTTCGGCGTCGCCGGGTTCGGGGGTACCCGTATCCGTCGTTCGGCCCATGAAAGATCCCTGTTGTCCGTGCGCGGCGAAAACACCGATTAGTGCGTTTTCGGCCTGTCGATACAAGCAATCAATCTCGACCGGAACGGTCATTTCTGTGGAAATGGCGCCGAGTGAAAGGCTAAGCTGGGCACATGAATATCGTACTCGGCATCAGTGGCGGCATCGCCGCCTACAAGACGCCAGAACTCGTACGCCGGCTTCGCGAGCGCGGCGCCGACGTGCAGATCGTCATGACGGCGTCAGCGGAGGAGTTTGTCACGCAAACGTCGCTGCAGGCGGTCTCCGGGCGCCCGATTCGCAGCAATCTGTGGGACAAGGAGGCGGAAGCGTCGATGAGCCACATCGAGCTCGCTCGATGGGCGGACCTCGTGCTGATCGCGCCGGCCACGGCGGAGATCCTGTCGCGGCTCGCCGGCGGCGGCGCACCGGATCTCCTGACGACGCTGTGCCTCGCGACCGAGGCGCCGATCGCGATTGCGCCGGCCATGAACAGGGTCATGTGGGCGAACCCGGCGGTGCAGGCGAATCGCCGGACGCTCGAAGAGCGCGGCATGCAAATACTCGGCCCGGATACCGGTTCGCAGGCCTGCGGCGAAACGGGCGCCGGGCGCATGCTCGAGCCTGAAGTTATCGCGGACGCGGTATGCAGCCCAGAGTTCGCCGGCGCCGTCGCGGACGGTATCCTCGCCGGCAAAACGGTGCTGGTGACGGCGGGACCGACGCGCGAGCCGATCGACCCGGTGCGCTACATCACGAATCGCAGTTCGGGCAAGATGGGTTACGCGATCGCGGAGGCCGCTCACGCCCTCGGTGCACGGGTGATTGTCATCAGCGGTCCCGTGGCGCTGCCGGATCCGCGTGGCGCCGAAGTGGTCCGCGTCGAGACGGCCGAGGACATGCACGCGGCAACGCAGGAGCGGATCGCGGAGACCGACATCTTCATCGCTGCCGCCGCCGTGTCGGATTACCGGCCGGCCCGGATGTCGGCACAGAAGATAAAAAAGACGAAGGACACGATGACGCTCGAACTCGTGCGCTCGCCGGATATCCTGGCGTCCGTGAGCGCGCTCGACGATGCACCGTTCACGGTCGGTTTCGCGGCCGAGACCGAAAATGTCCGGGAGTATGCGCGCGGCAAACTCGAGAACAAGAAGCTCGATATGATTGTCGCCAATCGCGTCGGCTCCGATTGCGGTTTTGATGTCGATGACAACGCAGCCGAAGCCCTATGGAAAGGCGGCGAAAAGGCATTCGGGAAAATGCCCAAATCCGAGCTGGCGGCCGGGCTAATGGACGTCATCGCCGCGCGCTTCTTCGAAACGCGGGGCGCGGATACGCAGCCCGCGCTGTCGATTGTCTCTGTCAAGGAGTAGGAGAAGCTTTGCGACTGATCGAACTCAAGATTCTCGACCCGCGACTGGGCGATTCGATTCAACTGCCCCATTACGCGACGGACGGTTCCGCAGGGCTCGATATGCGCGCCTGCATCGATGAGCCTGTGACCGTCGAGCCGGGTGCAACCGAGCTCATTCCGACGGGCCTCGCAATTCACATCGGCGACCCGGGGCTGGCCGCGGTGCTGCTGCCGCGCTCCGGCCTGGGCCACAAGCACGGCCTGGTGCTCGGCAACCTTACCGGGCTCATCGATTCGGATTACCAGGGGCAGGTGTTTATTTCCTGCTGGAACCGCGGCTCGACGGCTTACGAGGTCAGCCCGGGAGAACGCATCGCACAGATGGTGTTCGTGCCGGTCGAGCAGGTGCGCTTCGAGGTCGTCGAGGAGTTTGACGATAGCGATCGGGGCGAGGGTGGGTTCGGACACTCGGGCACGGCCTGAGCCAACCCAAACCGCTTATTTCCGGCTCTGCAGGTCCTGTGGGGCGCCTCGCAAGAGATCCTTGAGGTGCTGGATGCGGCAGGCCAGCTCGTTCTCCAGCGCCTCCAGCTCGTCGAGCATGGACTCATTGAGTTCGGATCCCTTTTCGCGCGCGTGAACAATTTCCTTCAGCTCGGTAATCGCTGTGCGTAACGGCGGTGCCGTCTCCAGTACCGTTTTCGGCTCACCGCTGCTGTCGGTGATGGTCCGCTGGACACGGGGATACTCGTAGCTGCGGCTGGTGGGAAGCAACGAACCTTCCTTGCGCTTGTAGAAGATTCGCAGCACATCGACCCCGTAGATGCTGTTGACGACGAAGTCGCGAATTTCTTCGGGATGCAGTATTCCCATCTGCCTGAGTTGCGGATAGTCGCTCACTTTTTCTGTCTCTCCTGGTCAGTCGCTGGTCACGCGGTGCCGCGCCGTGCCTCGAGTTCCATGCGAACGTCGTGCGCCTTTTCCTCCGTGATTGAGTACGAGGCGATGGCCCAGATCGCAATACCCGATGCAAGGCAAGGTATGAGGGCATCGAACAACCGCATCATCGTGATAGCTTCGGCGGACTGATCGCCGCCGAGGCTGACGTCGAAGCCGGTCGCATTGAGCAGCAGGCCGCCGCCGAAGATTGCCACCGACTGGCCGAGCTTCACGACCCACCAGAAGATGGATCCGTACATGCCTTCGCGCCGCTCGTGCGTGTTGAGTTCGTCGGCGTCGACCACGTCGCAGATCATCGATGGCATGAGCGTGAACAGGCCTGCCAGGCCGAAGGCCATCAGGGGCGCGGGGATCAGCACAAGCCACGGGTTGTCCGGCGTATAACAAAACCATTTGAGCGCATACCCCACCATCGAAACGCCCGTCGACACAAAGAACGCGCGGCGCTTGCCGATCTTTGTCGCCAGCCACGTAACGAAAGCGATGACCACCAGCGCCGTGACCGCCTGCAAAAGCCCCGAGTGCCCGACGAACTCGGCGCCCGCGCTGGCGTCGCCGCGGAATACGTAATAGATGATCACATACGACTGGAACGATGCGATCAGGATGAAGCCGTTGAAGACCAGGAACGTCGCCGCGCACAGTTTCAGAAACGGCTTGAACTTGAGCGTCGTCGCAAAACCTCGCAGGAAGCCCATGATCGCATCGCCCATGCCGCTTTTTGCTGTCTCACCCGATTCCGCGGCGGCACGATCCTTGAAACGCTCGCGAAGGAATATGGCGGGCAACACACCCATTGCAATCACGACCACCCCAATCATGATTGCAAGGCTGGCAGCGCCATCCACCACATCGTCGAACAGGGTCTCGCTGTACATGATTGCGAGGAAATAAGGGGAGATCATGTAGGCGATGTTGCCGATGAAATTCTGCACGCCCATCAGTCGCGTGCGTTCGTGGTAGTCCGGAGTCAACTCGTAACCGAGCGCCACCCACGGCGTGGCGTAGATCGTATAGGCCAGGTAGAAGATCAGTGAACCGCCGAGGAAGTACCAGAAGTAGAAAGCCTCGCTCTTCCCGGCGGGCAATTGCCACAACAACGCGAAGCAGATGCCCACCGCGATGGCGCCAAAGAGTATGTAAGGCCGGCGACGTCCCCAGCGTGTTCTCGTGTTGTCCGAGATGTATCCCATCAGGGGGTCGGTAATCGCGTCTGTCAGGCGAGGCAGGGCGCCGAGCAGACCGACCAGGGCCGGGTTCATGCCGAGGCCCAGGTTCAGCACGATGATCATGCCGCCGATAGCGGCCGCAAGAATGTTGTTGACGAATGCGCCAAAGCCGTAGATGAGCTTCAGGGGAAACGGGATGCGGTCCTGAGGCGCAGTTGCGTAATGGGTCGCGTCGCTCATTGTTATTGTCTGCCTTTGCGTCACGGCCAAAAGCCAGTCCCGGAATGCTGTATCAAATTGACAGCGCTGTCAAATGTTGCTAAGAAGAAGCTCCGCGCTATCGTCGGCCGATTCGCAGTCGTGTCGTCCGCCGATCGGGAGAAGAAGATCAATGAACGTCACCGACCGGAGAATTGTGCTTGCGGCGTGTCTTGGCCTGCTGCTGACTTTCGATATGAGTGAATCCGCCGCGAACCCTCCCGGTAAAGACGCCGATCCCGACAAGCGCATAGAGAGCTTGCTGGGGCAGATGACGCTCGCAGAGAAGATCGGGCAGATGGCCCAGGTCAACGTCGGGGACAGCTACATCCACGATTACCTCGCCGACGGCATCCAGGCCGGTCGCGTCGGCTCGGTGCTCAATGTCGTCGACGTCGATGTCGTCAACGAGCTGCAGCGAATTGCCGTCGAGGAGAGCCGGCTCGGGATTCCGCTGCTCGTGGGTCGCGATGTCATACACGGGTTCAAGACGGTCATGCCCATTCCGCTGGGCCAGGCGGCCGCGTGGAATCCTGACCTGGTGCGAGAAGGTGCGCGAGTCGCTGCCCTCGAGGCGGCGAGGACGGGCGTCAACTGGACATTCGCGCCGATGATCGACGTCTCGCGCGATGCACGCTGGGGGCGCATCGCCGAGAGCCTCGGCGAAGACCCCTACCTCACGAGTGTGCTGGGTGCTGCGATGGTCGAGGGATTCCAGGGTGAAGACCTTTCGTCCGCGGGCACCATCGCAGCCTGTGCCAAGCACTTCGCCGGTTACGGCGCCGCCGAAAGTGGTCGTGATTATGCAACGACCAATATCCCCGAGAACGAGCTGCGCAACGTCTATCTTCGACCGTTCCGCGCGGCCGTCGAGGCCGGAGTGGCGACGCTGATGACCTCGTTCAGCGATCTCGATGGTGTGCCCGCGACAGCCAACGAGTTCCTGCTGCGCCAGGTTCTCAAGGACGAGTGGGGTTTCGACGGATTGGTGGTCAGCGACTGGGATTCCATCCGCCAATTGGAGATCCACGGACTGACCGCCGACGATCGGGGCTCGGCCCTGGAGGCCGTGCGAGCCGGCGTCGACATGGAAATGCACGGCGATGCCTATATCAACAACCTCGAAGGATTGATCGAATCGGGGCAGATCGATGTCGGCCTGGTCGACGATGCCGTCCGGAGGATCCTGAGGATCAAACTGCGGCTCGGCCTTTTTGAACGCCCGTATACGGATCCGGCGGTCCTGCCACCGGTTGCCAGCGACCACGCGCTCGCGACCGCAAGGCGCGCAGCGCTGCAAAGCGTCGTCATGCTGACTAACGAGCATCACGTCCTGCCGCTCGACCGGGCCAGGCTCGACTCGGTCGCCCTGATAGGCCCGCTCGCGGAGGCGCCTTACGAACAACTGGGCACCTGGATTTTCGACGGAGATCCCTCCCTCAGTGTCACGCCGCTGCGAGCCATCCGCGAGCTGCTGGGCGATGCGGTCGACGTTCACTACGTTCGTGGGATGGAAACATCGCGTAGCCGGAATACGGAAGATTTCGACGAGGCCGTCCGGGTAGCTTCAACCGCCGACGCGGTCGTCCTGTTCCTGGGCGAGGAGTCGATACTCTCGGGCGAGGCGCACTCGCGCGCCGACATCAGCCTGCCCGGCGCGCAAGCGGAACTGGTGCGGCGCATACGCACGACCGGCAAGCCCGTCGTCGCCGTGATACAGGCCGGCCGGCCGCTGACGCTGACCAATATTGTCGACGAAGTCGACGCCATCCTGTTCGCATGGCATCCCGGCACGATGGGCGGGCCGGCCATTGCCGACCTGCTATTCGGCGTTGCATCGCCCTCGGGCAAGCTGCCGGCGACCTTTCCGAGAATGGTCGGACAGATCCCGATCTACTACAACCAGAAAAATACCGGCAAGCCACCATCCCCGGACACGATTGTGCATATCGATGACATCGACCCGCACGCACCGCAGCTATCGTTCGGCATGACCGCTTTTCACCTGGACGCCGGTTACACGCCCTTGTTTCCCTTCGGTCACGGGTTGTCCTACGCGTCGTTCGAGTACGACAACCTCCGCCTTGATGCCAGCGACGTACAACTCGGCGAGTCCCTGAAGGTCAGCGTTGACGTGATGAACACGGGCCGTGTTGCGGCTCACGAGGTCGTGCAGCTGTACATTCGTGATCTCGTCGGCAGCGTTACGCGGCCCGTCCGGGAGCTCAAGGGGTTTCGCCGCATCTACCTCGAACCCGAGGAACGGGTCACCGTCGAATTCGAGCTGGGAACGGACGACCTGGCTTTCCATGGTCGTGACATGACCCTGCGGACGGAGCCCGGCGAGTTCCACGTCTGGGTTGGCGGCAGCTCCGATACCGACCTGATGAACGCTTTCCGAATCGTCGCCGGTGACTGAGCAATCACGATTCATGACCACCGTTGCGCTGATCGTTGCGCTCGGCGGTTTCCTCATGGGCTTCGACGCGTCGGTCATATCCGGTGTCGTCGGCTCGATCGAGCGCGAGTTCCAGCTGAGCAAGATCGAGGTTGGCTGGTCCGTCTCGTCACTCGCGCTGACGGCCACCTTCGCGATGATGGTGGCGGGCCCGATCAGCGACAGGCTGGGTCGCCGTCGTGTCCTCAAGGGGGCAGCGGTGTTGTTCGCCGTGTCGGCCGTCGCGTCGGCCCTGGCGCCCAATTTCGTGGCGCTGGTCGTCGCGCGGATGGTCGGTGGGTTCGGCGTGGGTGCGGCGCTGATCATCGCCCCCATGTACATCGCCGAGCTCGCACCTCCTGAATCCCGCGGCCGGCTGGTTTCGTTCAACCAGCTGAACATCGTTATCGGCATCTCCGCCGCGTTTTTCAGCAACTACCTGATTCTCACGCTTGGCCAGTCAGATCTTGCCTGGGCCGGGGCATTGCGCATGGGCGAGTGGAACTGGCGCTGGATGCTGGGCGTCGAAACCTTGCCCGCCCTCGTCTACTATTTCGCCTTGTTCGCGGTGCCGGATAGCCCGCGGTGGCTCGCGATGCACGGCCGGGAGGAGGAGGCGCTCCAGGTTCTCGAGAAGGTCAGCGGAACCGAGAAGGCACGGGCCAACCTCCGTGAAATCCATGCGAGCCTGCAGCAGGACGCCAGGACGGAAAAGGTCGAACTGCGCGCGCTGTTCCACCCGTCGATGAAGCTCGTGCTCACGATCGGGATCTCCGTCGGCATCCTGCAGCAGATCACAGGTATCAATTCGGTGTTCTTCTATGCCCCGATGATCTTCGAGCAGTCCGGGATCGGGACCAACG
>CBDUCE010000052.1:0-15008 GCA_965365575.1 uncultured Gammaproteobacteria bacterium | reverse complement strand
GCGGCTGCATTGCCCAGCATCGACTCCGCCCAGGCCAGCCGATACATCATGCGCCCGTTGTTAGGCGTCACCGCCAATTGCTCTCGAGCCAGCTCGGCCGCCTGAGCGAACGCCTCGGTCGATCCGGATTCGTCACCGGCAAAGTGTAACGCGTCGCCGAGCGTTAGCCATGCACTTACAGATTTCGGCGTGTCCGCTACCACCCTTCGTTGTATGGCAACCGCCTCATCGAAGTCACCCAGGTAATAATGGAGAATGGCGAGGTTGGAATCGAATGCCTCGTTCGATTCGATTTGCAGCGATTTCTGGAAAGACTCGAGCGCTCCCGCAAAATCGCCGGCCATCATTTGAGCGCTGCCGAGATTACCGAGAGCGACATGGTTTTCCGGGTCGAGATAGGCGACACGCCGGTACTGCTGGGCGGCGTCGGCGTATTGCCCGAGTCCGAATAAGAACGAGCCCAGGTCATTGATCGAATTCCAGTTGCCGGGCTGCAGCGCGATTGCTTCAGTCATTAGCTGTTCCGCCTCTTCGAAACGCTGCTGGGCGGCGTAAACGTGGGCAAGCCCCTTGATTGCGCGTACGTAGCGACTGTCGATCTCGAGTGCCCGCCGGAAGGCGGTTTCGGCTTCCGCCGTTTTGCCGGTTACCAGATACAGGTCACCGAGCGCATCGTAGACATCGGTTAATTGCGCGTTGGCAGCAAGGGCTTCTCCGCACGCTTCTTCAGCCTTGTCGACAATAGACGTATCGCGCTCCAACTCATAAAGGTCGATGAATACCCTGCATCGACCTGCGTGCGCTACCGCATAATCGGGGTCGATCTCCAGCGCCTCATCGAAGTACGCCAGCGCACTTTCGATGTTCACACGGGATGTCGGTTTGTCGAGTTCCTCCTTCCCTCGACGGAAAAGCTCGTACGCATCGATGTCTGGATCCGACTCGCCTGCCGTTATCAGGTCCTGTAAGGCTTCTGGGAATGCCGGCCTAATATTGGCAACGATATCTCGCGTGATGTCTTTCTGCACGGACATGAATTCTCTAAGTTCGGTATCGAAACTTCGTGAGAACACATGGAACCCTGTATTCGAGTCGATTAGCTGCGCAACAACGCGCAACTTGTCCCCCTCCAAACGAACACTGCCTTCGAGGAAATATGCGACCCGCAGTCGGCGCCTGACCAGTTCCGAGGTGTAACTCTCGGGCACTGACCATGAGTCTCCCCGCGACGCGACGCGCAAACCTGGAAGCCGTGCCAGACGATCAAGGATATCCTCACTGATACCTTCACTGAAGATCTGCGTCTTGTCGGTACGATCGAGGTTCAGCAGCTTTAGTACCGCGATGGAGTTAGGATCGACGGGCAGCAGCGCCTCGTCTTCCGCCACAACGGGCACATCTTCGCCAGGCACGTTGAAACCGACCGTAAACTGGTAAGCGAGCGCGCCGACCGCGGCCAGGCCGTATGCCACGAGGATGGAAAGATAATTGCGCTCCAGTCCCGACAGCATCTTGCCGGACTGCCTGCCGCGGTCGAGGAACCAGCGCCCCTTGCTGCGTTCCAGCATCCACGCGAGCACGAGCACAATGGGAAATCCGCCGATCGACGCGAAAGTCACCAGCGTCGGGACCCAGATCGGCAGATTGAGGGTGGCGGTGAATATATCGGCCACCTGGATCAACAGCCAGCTAAACACCAGATAAGCTGCACCCGCCTGCACGACGCCACGGCGCATCAGGTTACCGATGAAGCTACCTTCATCCGGCACCTGCAGTACGCCTGACTCGGCCAGTGGCTCCGGCTCGTCGATGAGCCGCGGCTTCTGCAACAGCCGGTACCCTCGGCGCGGAACCGTCTGGATCACCGTCGGGCTATTGGCGTGGTCCTTGCAGCAGCTGCGCAGCTCGCTGATTGCATGGGTCAAAGCTTCCGGGCTACCCCCATTTTCGCCCCAGACGGCCCGAATCAGTTGATCGCGTTCCACGAGTTCGAGTGGTCGCTGGGCGAGGTACAGCAGGACTTCGACCGCCTTGGGCTTGAGGTGCGCCTCTACGCCGGGTCCGGAGACGCGTCCGATCGTCGGCTCGATCAGCAGGTCTTGCAGGTAGAACCCTTTCAACAAGCTGTGCTGCATGCGAACGCCCGAAGGTTGTCGAGACACAAGGATATCACCGGGCAAGATCGCCGCGCTCGTCCGGGCCTGTATCTGCGTCGACATCGCTCTCCGGGGCGGTTCCGCATTCGCGGGCTTGCTATAGCCTCCGCCTCCTCTAGACTGTCGGGTTTTCCCTTTTTATTAAGAAAATACAAATGACTCGCCAAATTGTTTGTTTCGCATTCGCGTGGCTCGCCGCGTCCGCGGCTTTCGCTGACCAATTCACGGCCGAACACCTCGTGCGCCTTGATCGAGTAGGGGCGCCGGCCGTCTCCCCTGCCGGCGACCTGATCGTCTATGCCGTACGCCACACCGACATGGACGCGGACAAAGGACGCTACGACCTCTGGCTGAGCACGATCGACGGCGACGAGCCGCGCCGGCTCACGTCCCACGATGCCAATGACACCAGCCCGGCCTGGTCGCCGGACGGTCGCTACATCCTGTTCCTGTCGTCGCGCGGTGAGTCGACGCAGGTCTGGCGTCTGCCGGTTAATGGCGGCGAGGCGCAACCCGTGACCGATCTGCCCCTGGATGTCGGCACATTTCGGTTGTCACCGACGGGTGACCGGCTGTTCGTATCGCTGTCCGTCTACCCCGATTGCGAAGATCTCGAGTGCACGGCCGACCGCATAGCCGAAACGGCGGATGACAAGGTCACCGCACAACGCTACGACCGGCTGTTCATGCGCCACTGGGACTACTGGCTCGACGACAGGCGCTCGCAGCTCTATGCAATACCGCTTGACGAGCACGGCGAAACCGACGGCGCGCCTGTCCGCCTGAGCCGGCTGGATGCGGACGTGCCCTCACGTGTCTGGGGCGGCACCGAGGAGTACGCCATTTCGCCCGACGGCAGGATGCTCTACTTCGCGGCACGGCTCCGCAACCGTGATGAACCGATGTCGACGAACTTCGACATTTATGCCGTGGGCACGGACGGTAAGGGCGAACCCGAAAACCTCACGGACGCCAATGAGGCATGGGATACCGCACCGGTCGTGAGCCCCGACGGGCGCTATCTTGCGTGGCTGGCGATGTCGCGTCCCGGCTTCGAAGCCGACCAGTACCAGGTCGTGTTACGCGACCTGCGGTCGGGGAAGAACCGGATGCTTACCGGCAATTGGGACCGCTCGCCCTCCTCTATCGCCTTCGCACGTGACGGCAAGTCGCTCCTGATGAACGCACAGGACGTCGGCCACAAGACGCTCTGGCAGCTCGACCTCGACGGCGGCGACCCTGTCAGGCTGGTGTCGCAAGGCTCGGTAAGCGCCTTCGACGATGCGGGCGATCACATCGTCTACGCGATGAACAACCTCGCGTCCCCCGCCGAACTCTACGTCTTCGATGCCGAGACCGGCGATAGCCGCAAGATCACGGACTTCGCCTCGCGCACGCTCGCGGGAGTGACCATGGGCGAGTTCGAGCAGTTTTCCTTCGAGGGCGCCGGCGGCGATACTGTCTATGGATTCGTCGTGAAACCCGCCGGATTCAAGCGCGGCGAAAAGTACCCGGTCGCCTTCCTGATCCACGGCGGCCCGCAAGGCAGCTTTTCCAATAACTTCCACTACCGCTGGAATCCGCAAACCTACGCAGGCCAGGGCTTTGCCGCGGTCATGATCGACTTTCACGGTTCGACCGGCTACGGGCAGGCGTTCACGGACAGCATCAGCGGCGACTGGGGTGGCAAACCGCTGGAGGACCTGAAGCTCGGGCTGGCTGCCGCGCTGGATCAGTACGAGTTCCTCGACGGCGAACGCGTGTGCGCCCTGGGCGCATCGTACGGCGGCTACATGATCAACTGGATCGCCGGCCAGTGGCCCGACCGTTTCCGCTGCCTCGTCAACCACGACGGCATATTCGACAACCGCTCGATGTACTACACGACGGAAGAACTCTGGTTCCCCGAGTGGGAGCACGGCGGGCCCTACTACGCGAATCCGGAGGGTTACGAGAAGCACAACCCCGCGCTATTCGTCGACCGCTGGAAGACACCGATGCTCGTGATTCACGGCCAGCTGGACTACCGGGTCCCGGTCACGCAGGGTATCGCGACCTTCACGGCGCTACAGCGCCGCGGCATCGAGAGCCGTTTCCTGTACTTCCCGGACGAGAATCATTGGGTGCTGAAGCCGCATAATTCGATCCATTGGCACGAACAGGTCAACGCCTGGCTGCACCAATACCTCGGCGAGTAAACGCCGGAAGCCTGGCTACGGCCGCGTGGCTAGGTCAGTGAAACGACCTGCGGCGTCACGAGCTTCGCGTAGTCCCTGTAAGCCATCCTTACGAGCTCGGTGTGCGAACCCGCGTTGAAGGCGATCTCGTCGTCTTCGGTCAGCTGCTCGGCGACGAATACGCCCATGTCGTAGAGATTGCCGAACGGCGGCATGGCGCCGAGTTCGCAATCGGGGAACAGGCGTTTGAACTCGTCCTCCGAGGCGAGCACGACCTCGTCCGCGCCCAGCGCGCTCTTGAGATGATCGAGGTCCACGCGACGCGAGGCGGGCAGAACAGCCATTGCGTACTCACCGTCGACCTTTACGATAACGGTCTTGGCGAGTTCCTTTCCCGGAATTCGCGTCAGTTCCGCGATACGCTGCGCAGTGTAGGCCGGCGAGTGACTGATCGTGACATACCGGACATCGCGTTCGTCGAGATAGTCTTTCAGCTTCTGGACAGGCATTTTCATTCCCCTTTTTGGGTCTCCAACCCCTGTATCTATTTAAATATAGGCGAATAACAAGCGATCAAGTTCGGCGGGGACCGGATCGATGACCATAACCTGATGCAATCCATTACCCGGGCCGATATCGGTCGGGCTCAGTGATGTGACAACCTTGGCGCCTGGCTCTTGTACTCGCGCACGAGATGGCGCGCCTCGCGCAACCAGTCGCAGGTGTCGCAGGCGCAGCGCCGCGGATTGTGATTTTCCCGGGTGATGTATGCGTCGATGTAGTCGATGCTGAACGTAAATGCCTCGAACAGCGCCTCGATCGGCTTGCGGGCGAGGACGCTGAATTCGTCGTGGCTGTTGAGCCAGAGGCACTCGGTGCCTTTCTCGCAAACGAGGCAGGCATCGAGCGTCTTGTCGAAATAGCCGTGCATCGGGCAGGTTTCGATGTCGATGTGCGCAGTCATCAACATGCGCGGGTAGGTCAGCGCTTCGATGAATCGCGTCCTCATGTCGGAACCGGAATGGCCCCCTCCCCGTTTTCGATCACTGCACATCGCCAATCTCGCTTTGCCGTGAATCGTGGGGTTTGCCGCCCGAGCAAACCCCCAAACTACTCTGTTAATACCTGTCGGCGGCGTGTACGGATATCGTGGATGTTACTTAATGCCGCGCATCATTCCTGCCGCTCGCGAATGACGTCGATCGATTTCAAGGCTCCGAGATATTCGGCCACGTACTCCACAGGAACATCACCCAGCTCGGCCACGAGCCAGTCGCGAATATCACTGACCGTGCGTTCGCCGTCCACGAAATTCAGCGCCTCGTAGGTGAACATCCCGCCGGTTCCGAATGCCGTCGAATGCTTCGGCAGACTGAGCGAAGCCAGCCTCTCCGCACCGAGCTTGTCCTCTATGTACGAGTAGCCGAACGCATGCATAGGGCCTTCGACGGCGGAATTGCGCACGTACACGGTGTCATCGCGCGGCACGAATATCGCGGGTACCGGCATTACGAATAACTTCTGCAGCTCGTCGAGGAACCGTAACGCCGAATCGCGTTGCACATCGGACAAGGGCGCAAAAGCGGCGATACTCTCGACCTTGCGGCGCTCCACGTCGAAGTGAACCTCGGTCGAGGCCGCCGCATCCAGCGCGGGCAGGCCGGCACGACGCGCCAGGTGCTCACCGCCCCGGTCCAGCGCGTTGCGCTTCAGCATTTCAAGGACCGCAGGCACGTCCGCTTCCGACATATTGGCGAGGAACCAGCCGCTCACGGCACCGATGAACGCGGCGCGCTCGAGCTTGGTGGGATCGATATTTGCGGCCGTATCGAAATTCGTGTGAATGTAGCGATCGGGCCAGTCGTGCAGGTATAACCCCGGGATCCGCCAGGTGCCTTCGAAGAACACGTCGTGGTCGCTGCCCATGTCGAGCCCCTCCATTTGCGCGAGCAGCGGCTCCTTGCCCCCTTCGGGCGCATTCAAGGGAAATGCCACGTCTTCGCCGTCGGCAAATCGACGTGTCTGGTCGTTGATGAAATGGCCGATCTCGTGCCCGAGATCCGCGATGAACGACGGCACACTGTAAGGCCCGCCCGAGATCCGAAACACCGCCTTGGTAACCGGGGCACCGCCCACCATGTCCATGTGGATGTTGGCCCTTATTCGCGACGGACCGTCGAGTCCGGCGAGGTACATGATGCTGCCCTCGATCTCGGCTGGCCAAAGGAACTTCAGCGTGCGACTCGGCCGCGGCAGGATGCCGTTATCGATAAGGGCCTGCAGCGTACGCGCGGTCTCGAGGATCGCTACACACCCCGACACGTTGTCGTTGGCACCCGGCCGCGGATGATCGAGGTGGCAGGTGTAGTGGATAACTTCTTCCTTCCTGTCCGTCCCCTCGATCTCGGCGGTTACGAACTCGTAGTGACCTTTCTCGTGGCTGGCATCGACCTTCGCGTGAAACAGTATTTCCTCGCCGCCGGCGAGCCTCTGCTGAAGCTCGCGCGCCTCACCAAGTGAGATCATGAACCCGAATGACTCCGTTTTCGGGAAGCTGCCCATGTGGCCCCAGCGCACGAGCCGATCGTCTTCTTTCCACCAGGCGCTGCGCTGGTTCGGTGCGTAGGAAATGATGCCGGCCGCGCCCTTTTCGCCAACCGCGAGATCGACGATCCCGCCGGGCTGGCTCGATGTCAGCACCAGCTTGCCACGCACGTCCTCGCCCTCGTAGTCGCCCTCGGAGGTACCCGCACCGACGTCGACGAGCGCCGCCGTCACGTCCGCCGACAAACTGTCCTGGGCGAGCGTCAGGGGCACGGAATCCCAGTCGCCGAGGCGCCGCACGCGACGGGTATCACCGTCGCTCCGCTCGACTTCCCAGAGTTCGGCGGCACGTACCTTCCAAACAGGCCGTGACTTCTGCGTGCCGAACATCGTCTTGCCGTCTGCGGCGTAGCGCAGAATCTCGACGGAATCGAGACCGTAATTTTCGAGTTGCTGCTCGATGTGCCGTGTCGCCGCCGCGAACTGCTCACTGGCTCGCATGCGGTGATGCAACGAGATCGTATCGAGATTTCTCTTCGCCGCCTCGCCCGACGTTTCTGCGGCAATCTGGCCAAGCGTTGTTTCGTCAACGAGTCCCCGGAGATCGGCGTAGGCACCCGCACTTGCGATCAAGCACAGTGTTGCAGCGAGAAAAGGTTGCTTCATGGTTACCTGCCGATTGGTCTGGAAGAAGTGCAGGCAGGATAGTAACAGCGCGACTCCTGGCCTGTGAACACAACCGCGCCCGGGTACTCGCCATCAGGGCAGACAAGACAGAGCATGGGAACAGTTGCCGGTGCTATATTGCACAAAGCCGAGACAGAATTGGAAGACAATGAGTAACGATGCCCCGAAAGCCGGCTACTGGCCCGCATTGCCCTTCGCCGACTGGCGCGACACAGCCGCAACGCTGCACATGTGGACGCAGATCGTCGGCAAGATACGCATGACGCAGTCGCCGTGGCAGAACCATTCCTGGCACGTCACGCTGTATGTGACGCCGCGCGGCATGACGACCGGGACTATCCCGCACGGCGAACGCACTTTCAGCATCGACTTCGATTTCATCGATCATCAGCTTCGCATTCACACTTGTGACGGTGGTGACGAGTCGATCCCGCTCGTGCCGCAGGACACGGCAGACTTTTATCACGCGGTCATGTCGACCCTGGACGAGCTGGATTACCCGGTCGCAATCAACGCAACCCCGAACGAGGTCGAGGACGCCATTCCGTTCCCCGCGGACCGAGTGCACAAGTCATATGACGCCGACGCGGCAAACCGGTTTTGGCGTGTCCTGTACCAGGCGGACCGTGTTTTCAGGACATTCCGCGCAGACTTCAGCGGCAAAGCGAGTCCCGTGCACTTTTTTTGGGGCAGCTTCGATCTCGCCGTGACGCGATTCTCCGGTCGAGAGGCACCGGACCACCCGGGCGGGCTACCCAACATGCCATTGTGGGTGGCACAGGAGGCCTACTCGCACGAGGTCAGCAGCGCCGGCTTCTGGCCCGGCGGCGACGTGTTTCCGGAGCCTATTTTCTACTCGTATGCCTACCCCACGCCCCAGGGCTTCGGCGAGGCCTCGGTCGCGCCTGACGGCGCGTACTGGCTGGACGCGATGGGCGAGTTCGTATTGCCGCTCGATGTCGTCAGGACGTCCGAAACGCCGGACGAGACCCTCCTCGAATTCCTGCGCAGCACCTTCAACGCCGCGGCGACACTCGGCGACTGGGATCTCAGCGAGTACAGGCGACGACACTTCCCGCGCGGGGAATAGGCACACCGCCGTGAGAGTCGTTGTCGCATCGCAGAATCCGGTAAAGACCGGCGCAGCCCGTGAGGCATTTGCAGCGGTATTTCCCGATGACGTGATCGATGTGATCGGCATCGAAGTGGACTCCGGCGTCGGAGTTCAGCCCGACGACGATGCGAAGACGCGGAAAGGCGCACAGGCGCGGGTGTTGAACGCGTGCAAGGTCGAAGCCGATGCCGACTTCTGGGTGGGCCTCGAGGGGGGAGTCGATGTCGTCGATGGTCAGCTCATGGCCTTCGCATGGATGGCCGTCAAGGGCCGCCACGGTTGCGTCAGCGAAGCGCGCAGTGCAACGCTGCCCCTGCCCCCGGCCGTCAAGGAACTGGTCGATGCGGGTCTGGAACTCGGCGTTGCCAACGACCGCGTCTTTTCAACCGTTAACAGCAAACGGGGCGGCGGCGCCTATGGCTTGCTGACCGGCGGGCGCTACACCCGCGAAGGCATATACACGCAAACGTTGATCATCGCGCTGACGCCATTCGTAAACGCGCTTTATCCGCAGTACCTGCGAGGAGTCAGTTAGTACCGTGTGGGGCTATCGCGGACAATCGCGACCCGAATTCGCCAGGCAGCCGGGGGCCGACCAGGAGTCCGTCTGGGACTACCCTCGCCCACCGATAGCCGAAGCGTGTCGCCGTCTGGTCGAGGTAAGAGATGGCGACACGGTCGTGGCGCGCACGTCTGCGAGTTACAGGGTCAAGGAAACCGCCAGTCCGCCCACGTTTTACCTGCCGCCGGAGGACGTCCGTGCGGAATTACTGGTTCCCGTTTCCGGGACTTCGATTTGCGAATGGAAGGGCGCAGCCAGCTATTTCGCGCTTGCGCGCGAACCTGACGAGCCCATTGCGTGGGTGTATCCACGCCCGCGAGCGCGGTTCGAAAAAATCAGGGACTATTTCGCGTTTTATCCTGGCCGGATCGCGTGTTACGTCGACGGTGAAAGGGTCGAGCCGCAGCCCGGCCGCTTTTACGGTGGTTGGATAACCGCCGACGTCGTCGGCCCGTTCAAGGGCGAGCCGGGGACGGGGCACTGGTAATCAGGATTTCGCCCAGGCGAGCGCGTCCTCGAGCCGGTCGTTACCCCAGAACAACTCCTCGCCAACGACGACGGTCGGTGCGCCAAAAATTCCGATGCGCATTGCCTCGTCGGTTTGCTCGCGCAGCTTCTGCTTTGACTCGGGCGATTGCGCTTTCTCCAGCACCGCCTCGGGGTCCTCGCCTGCTCCCGCGATGCAGCTACTGATCACGATGGGGTCGGCGATGTCGGTATCCACCACGAAGTTCGCGCGATAGACGGCCCGAACGAATCCCGGAATCCACGGTTCATTCTCGAAGCAGCAGGCAACACGCGCCGCGAGAATACCGTTGCGCGGGAATTGCGACGGGCGCTGGAAGGGAATTCCCAGCGCCCTGCATGTCCGCTCGAGATCGCGCCACATGTACCGGCCCTTCGCGGGATACAGGGTGAAGGGCGAATCCGCCAGTCCCTGTTCGCGAAAAATTGCGCCGAGCAGGAATGGACGCCAGTTGACGCCGATTCCGTGATGCGAGGCGAGCTTCTCCACTCTCATTGCCGCGGGGTAGGAATACGTGCTGCCGAACTCGAACCAGAAATCAACCTTCACTGCCCTGCCCCCTGTCGAACCAATCGCGGTAACAGGCCGCTGAGTCCGGCACCGACAACCACGAGCGCAAACGAAACGAGATCCTGCCCCGCAAAGACCCCGCCGCCGTAACCGAAGACGGCCAGTAACGAGATTCCCAGGCACAGCAGGATCGCGCCGGCAATCTGTCTGGCGGCCGGGGGAATTTTCGCACCGGGGCTGCGCCCCCGTCGCTCGAGCGGCGACAACGCCAGCGCGGCGGGAAACAGGAGCAGCAGCAACACACCGATCCAGACCGGCCGCGTCCACCACCACGCGGAGGTACCCGGCTCGATGCCGAAGCCGAAGCCGTTCGCATAGTAGAGAACCGTGCCAAGCAGCACCATGACGGTGATGTGCCAGAGATAGAGCGTCATGATCATGCTGTTGACAAGCACCGTTGCCGTCCACAGGCGCAGGCTGCCCAGCACGCGCCGCATAGGGCCCTCCAGCGCAAGCAATAGCCCGAACTGGAAGATACCCAGCGCGATCAAAGTCATCTTGGGAGGCAGGGTATTGCTCAGGCCTTCATCGGGTGACCCGACCATCGCCAGTGGATACGGGCCCTTGCTGATGAGCAGGTACAAGGTGATGAAACCAGCCGCCGAGCAAGCCAGCAACAGCGCCGGGCTCGGCAGCCTTCCGTCGCGCCAGGCGAAACCGAGCTGGTGCACCGCGAGCCAGACCCAGAAGTAATTGGTCCAGCCCAACCAGCGCAGATCCGCCGCGAAAAAAGCGAGGTCGGTCAATACCGCCAGCGCGACGAAGGCCCAGAACGACGCGAACCCGTACCGCTGCCACGCACGGTATGCCAACGGTGCGAGTATGACCAGCATGATGTAGATGGCGAGAAACCACGTGGGAATCAGCGCCGCTTTCGATGTGAACTGGATGACCGCCGGCCGAACGTCGAGCGCATACATGACCAGAGCAATCACGCTCCAGGCGATCAGCAGCACCAGCAATGGTGCGACGAGCCTGTTGAGACGCGCTGCGAGCCACAGCGCGTATTCGTCACCTTTCCGACGCGCGCTCTCCAGCGATACCCCGTTCGAGTACCCCCCGACGATGAAGAAGATCGGCATTACCTGGAACAGCCATGTCAGCCATTGCGTGCCGGGCTCGGACTTGAGCAGGTGGCCGGGCGTGAGCGTGCCGTCCACGTAGTACGCCGTCGCAATCAGCCAATGACCTGTTACGACGACGAGAATCGATACGGCCCTGAGGAAATCGACGTAACGGTTTCGCTCTGCCGGCGTCTTCGCGGCCAGTTCGCTTGCCTGGGACCAGATCCCCATGCGCACCCCCCTTTTTCCATGCGGCACGAACCGCCGCGCCTCCGATGAAGCGCCGCCAGCATACTAGGCCTTGTCCCGTATTGTAATCTTGCCGTGTGACGGCAGCATCAGGATGCCCGCAGGGCGTGTTATGACCGAAATCGAAGCCAAATTCATCATTCGTCGCCCCGAGCAGATCGAAGAGGCGCTTCGGGTTCTCGCCGCGAACGGGTTTGCGATCTCGCCACAAGGCGCATCGACGCACACCGATCGGTACTACGACACGGAGGACTGGTCGATCCTGGCTGCCGGTTGGGCCTGCCGCATCCGCCAACGGCAAGGCCACGAAACGCTGACGCTGAAGTCTCTCCACGGGACACGCGGCAGCGTACTCTCGCGGTCCGAGATCAGCCAGGCCGGAAAAGCGCACGAGAACAAGGCACCGCTGTTTCTCTCCGCCGGTCCCGTCAAGCAAAAGCTCGACACTATCCTCGAGAACAAGCCGGTCGTGGAATTGTTCCGTGTGACGAGCCGGCGCACGGTGTACGCACTCGAGAGGCCGGAGCCTGCGCCAATGCGTATCGAAATCGACCTCGACGAGTGTCGGATCGAGGCCGAAAAATCCACCGAAAAGGCAACGGGTATCCTGGAGTTCACGGAACTCGAACTCGAGGCCAGGTCGGGCAGTGCCGCGGACCTCGAATCGCTGGCCACGCTGCTGTGCGACGACGCCGGCCTGATGCCGGCGAGGTACAGCAAGTTTGAACGCGGCCTGCAGGCTGCCGGGCTGGAAATCGATTCGATACGCGAGAAGCCGCAGCCAGCGCCTCTCGTTGAACATGATCCGGTAGTGACGCTCTTGTACCAATACCTTGCAGAGCAAGTGCAAATCATGCAACGAGAGCACCCGCGTGCAATGGAAGGCATCGATCCGGAGGGCGTCCACCAGATGCGCGTCGCGAGCCGGCGCTTGCGCACGATCCTGAAGGCGTTCCGCGACATTCTTGGCGACGCGGTGGTCGCTCACTTCAATGCCGAGCTGCGCTGGTTGGCGCAGAACCTCGGCCGTGCGCGCGATGCGGACGTTACGGAACGGGGCGCCAGGGAATCCCGGGAAGCTGACACAGACCACTACGTGCATTTCCTGATGCAGGGGACGATCACCGCCTACGAACACCTCGTCGACGTGCTGCAAAGCCAACGCTGCTCAACCCTCGAGGACGACCTGGAGCAATTCGTTGCGGCGGGGCCACCCACCGACATGCAAGCGCTGTTCGGCAAGCTCAGCATCGCGGCCAGTGCCGATCAACTCATTCACGCGGCACTGAACAAGTTGCTGGCGCATGGTGACGCGATCGACGACGAGCCGCCGGCAAGACAGCTGCACAAGCTGCGTATCGAGACGAAGCGCTTTCGCTACTTGCTCGATTTCTTCAGCAGAGTGCAGACCGAGAAATGGTCTGAGATGACGGAGGCGCTGAAGAGAATCCAGGACGTCCTGGGCGAACACCAGGACGCGGTCACCGCACAGGCACATCTCGCCGACTATGCGGCGTCCCTGCCAAATGACGCCGGCGGCCGTGAGTGGCTAAATACTGCGGCCCGGCTGATGCAGGTGGAAGCGGAGCGCATCGATGCCTGCCGGCACCGGTTCACCGCGGCCTGGTCGGACTTCAGGAACGCGTCGGCCTGAGGGTCATGCACCGATCGTGATCTTCTGCTGGTAATGGGCGATTTCGGCGGGCGCGTTCAGCTCTTCGCGCAATCGCTTCAGCAACGGCACCTGGCCACGCTCCTCACCGTGCACGAGATACACGGGCGGCCTGCCCTCGAAACTCGCATACCAGTCCATCAGGTCGGCCTGGTCACCGTGCGCCGAAAGTCCGCCAATCGTATGGACCCTTGCGCGCACGCGGTAGGTGTCGCCCCACAGCCGGATTTCCCCGGCACCGTCGACGAGCCGGCGTCCCAGCGTACCCATCGCCTGGTAACCGACGATCAGCAGGTGACACTGTGGCCGCCAGATATTGTTCTTGAGGTGATGCAGTATGCGGCCGCCCGTGCACATGCCGCTGCCGGCAATGATGATCGCGCCGGACTCGACGTTGTTGATGGTCATCGACTCTTCCGACGTTCGCGTCGCATAGAGATTCGGCAATTCCGGGTTGTCCGACTTTGGTTCGAATAGCTGCGCCGCGAATAGATGCCGGTAACGCGAGTAAGTCTCGGTTGCCTTGATTCCCATCGGACTGTCGAGAAAGATTGTCCAGTCACCGAGGTGCCACCTGTCGAAATGTTCGGCCATCAGGTACAGAAGATCCTGCGTGCGCCCCACGGTAAACGCAGGAATCAGGATATTGCCCTGTGCGGCACGCGCCGACTCGAAAACACCCGTCATTTCCGTGAGCGTGTCCTCGATCGGCCGGTGCAGACGATCGCCGTAGGTGCTCTCCATCAGCACGGCGTCAGCATGGGTCAGTCGCCGGGTCGCGTCCATCAGAGGCGCATCACGGTAGCCGAGGTCGCCGCTGAATACGAGCGTGCGGGAGTCGCTGTCCTCCGTGTATTTCAACTCAACCATCGACGCGCCGAGAATGTGCCCCGCATCGTAGAGCGTCAGCGTCAATCCAGGCAGGATTTCCGTCGGCGTCTCGTACTCGAGGCCCACGAACTGGCCGATACAGGCCTCGGCATCGGCCTGCGTGTACAGCGGCTCGATACCCGGCAGGTTCTGCTTCTGCCGCTTCCTGTTTTCCCACTCGACTTCTTTCTCGTTCAGATAGCCGGAATCCGGCAGCATGATCGCACAGAGCGCGCGGCTGGCTTCGTGCGTATAGACCGGCCCTTCGAAGCCTTCCTTGACGAGACGTGGTATCCGCCCGGAATGGTCGATATGAGAATGACTCAGGACGACGGCGTCTATCATGGCGACATCGACCGGGAACGCCTCGCGATTGCGAAGCTCCTCTTCCCTGCTCCCCTGCACCAGGCCGCATTCGAGCAACAGGGTGTGCGGCCCGGCACGCAATACGTACAGTGACCCGGTCACGCGTTCCGTTGCGCCGAAGAACTGCAATTCGAACGCCATATGAAGCTCCTGCTCGGCCGCCGCCCGATTTACACTGTCAAGAGAACACCTGCCCGCGCAATACGTACATCCCCGCGTTGAAGTTGCTCCTCGACTGGACCATAACTGAATGTGCCGAGATGACGTTGGGAGACAGCCATGATACCGCCCATTCCAGCCGACGACAGGCGTTACCTCGTCGTTGTCGCGGATGAGTATCGTGCCATCCTCTACGCACGCGATACGATGACCGGCCCATTGCGCAAGCTGCGTACCTTCACCAACCAAACCGCCCGAATGAAAACCGGAGAGCTGCTGAGCGACCGCGGCG
>CBDUCE010000051.1:0-15282 GCA_965365575.1 uncultured Gammaproteobacteria bacterium | reverse complement strand
AGTACAAGCCGATGATCCGTTTCATCTGGCTGGGCTGCCTCGTCATGGCGCTCGGTGGGCTGATTGCCGCGAGCGACCGGCGTTACCGCATGGTGGCGGCGGAGAGCCCGGCACGGGGCAAGGTGGCTGCGGAGACGGCGTAATGAGATTTGCGATCCCGATTGTCGTCTTCCTGCTGCTGGTCGTCGTTTTCTCGTTCGGCCTGTTCAACGATCCCCGCGAACTGCCGTCGCCGTTCCTCGGTGAACAGGCGCCGGCGTTCGCAGTCGAGTCACTGACAGAGCCGGGCCGCATCGTCGGTTCGGCCGACTATGCGGGCAAGATGGCGCTGGTCAACGTCTGGGCCACCTGGTGCGGCGGCTGCCGCCAGGAGCACCCCTTCCTGATGCAGCTCGCGCGTACCGACGCCATTCAGATCTACGGCATCAACTGGCGCGACAACCGCGAGGAAGCGCTGGGCTGGCTCAGGCAACTCGGCGATCCGTACGAGTTCTCCGCATACGATGCCGACGGCCGTGTCGGCATCGACTGGGGCGTCTATGGCGCGCCGGAGACCTTCCTGGTCAGCCCCGAGGGAATCGTGCTGCACAAGCATCTCGGGCCGCTGACGGCCGCGATCTGGCAGGAAGATTTCGTGCCGCTCATCGAAGCAGGAGAGCCCTCGTCATGAGAATTCTCGCTGCTTGCGTACTGCTCGTCACGCTGGCGCCGCCGGCGATGGCGATCGACACCGACAAGGCGTTCGACGACCCCGAATTGCAGGCCCGCTATGAACACATCATCGAGGAAGTCCGCTGCCTCAAGTGCCAGAACCAGAGCATCAAGGACTCGAATGCATTTCTCGCGGGAGACCTGCGGCGCGAAATCCGGCGCATGCTGGCCGAGGGCAAGACGGACGAGGAAATCTATGATTTCCTGGTGGCTCGCTACGGCGAGTTTGCGCTCTACCGCCCGCGCATGTCGGGCAAGACGCTGGTCCTGTGGATCGCGCCGATACTGTTGCTGCTCGCCGGCGGATTCGTGCTCGTGAACATCCTGCGACGTCGCATGGCCATGCCCATCGACGGCGACGCAGCGGCCGAGGAGTAGAAAAGCCATGCTGTGGTTGATGCTTGGTGTCATGAGTCTTGTCGGCGTGGTGTTCACCGTGTGGCCGTTCCTGCGCGAGAACTCGCGCAGTTTCGGCGTCGTGGCAGCCGCTGTTGTGTTTGTCGTTGCCTCTGCGGCGGGCCTGTATGCCGTGCTCGGGAGCCCCGGGCTGGAAAACGAAAGGCTGACCCACGGCGGCGGTCCGGGGGCCGACATGATCGAGGTCGTCGAGGGGCTTGCGAAGCGCCTCGAGGACAACCCCGACGACGTCAACGGCTGGCGGATGCTCGGCCGTTCGTACATGTCGCTCAACGATTATCCGCAAGCGGTCGCGGCGTTCGAGCGCGTCGTCGAACTCGAGGATGCGCAGACTGCGCAAGGCCTGGTCGACCTCGGCGAAGCTGTGCTCGCGGCCGAGGGCGGGCAAACGATGCCGCAGCGAGCGATGTCGTTGTTCGAGAACGCGCTTGCCGTCGAACCGAATAACCAGGCCGCCTTGTTCTGGGGCGGCCTCGCCGCGGTCAACCGCGAAGACACCGATCTTGCCGCCGAGCGCTGGGAGCGCCTGTTGGGCACAAACCCGCCGGACGATATCCGCAGCGTAATCGAGCAACGCGTGGCCGAGTGGCGAGGCGAGGCGCCGGCGGCGGTCGCTGAGGCGACTCCGCGGTCGGCACCGGAAACCGCCGCGGCAGAACCCGCACCTGCGCCACTTGAACCCGGCGCGATCGTGAGCGCCAGCATTGCACTGTCCGACGCGGCGCAGGTCGCTTTGCCGCCGGACGCAATCGTCTTCGTGATTGCACGCGACCCGGCGCAGCCGTCGCCGCCGATTGCCGTGACCCGGCGCAGGCTCGCGGAGCTGCCAGCCGTCGTGCAGCTCGGTGACCGCGAGTCCATGGTTCCGGGTCGAGAGCTGTCCGGGTTCGAAGAATTCGAACTCGTCGCCCGGGTTTCCGTGTCCGGGCAGCCCGTCAGCCAGCCCGGCGACTGGTTCGGCAGCGTCATCGTCAAGCCGGCCGAGAATGGCTCGATAGACCTGTCGATCGATACCCCCGTCGAGTAACGCACACCCCGTGGCGTTACCCGAGATCCTCGCCCGCAATCTGCGCATCCCGCTGATCGGCGCGCCGATGTTCATCGTGTCGGTGCCCGACCTCGTCGTCGCGCAGTGCACGGCCGGCATCGTCGGCTCGTTTCCGGCCCTGAATGCACGTCCCCAGGAGTGCCTGGACGACTGGATCACGGACATCAAGGCGCGACTCGCGGCCTACGCTGAGGCCAACCCGGGCGAACCCGTTGCTCCCTTCGCCGTCAACCAGATCGTTCACGGCAGCAATACGCGACTCATGGCCGACATGGAAACCTGTGTGCGCCACGAGGTCCCGATCATCATTACGAGCCTGCGGCCGCCGGGTGACGTCGTCGAGGCGGTGCACAGCTACGGCGGTCTCGTCTTTCACGACGTGATCAGCCTGCGGCATGCGCACGAGGCAATGGAGCAGGGCGTCGACGGCATCATCGCCGTATGCGCCGGGGCCGGCGGTCACGCAGGGCCGATGAGTCCGTTCGCGCTGGTCAAGGAGATCCGGCGCGAGTTCGACGGGGTCATCATCCTGTCGGGCGCCATGTCGAGCGGCGACGACATCCTGGCAGCTCAGGCAATCGGCGCCGACCTGGCCTATATCGGGACGCGCTTTATCGCCACGCCGGAGGCGAATGCGTCAGACCAGTACAAACAGATGATCGTATCGAGCAAGGCCGCAGACATCGTTTACACCCCGGTGTTTACGGGCGTGCACGGCAGTTACCTGCGAGGCAGCATCGAGAATGCAGGCCTCGATCCGGATAACCTGCCGGATCCCGATCCGGCGGCGATGGACTTCGCCAGTTCAGCCGGGTCGGACGCAAAAGCCTGGCGCGATATCTGGGGGGCGGGCCAGGGCGTCGGTACGATCGACGATGTTCTCCCGACGCACGATCTCGTCTTGCGCATCGAAGCCGAGTATGAGGCGGCACGCGCCCGGCTGCTGTCCGCGCCTCGCCGCTAGCTACCCGAACGGTAGAAATGCACCTCGACCTTCTCGAGCGTGGCGAGACCTTCGGCGATCGCGTGATCCGTGCTGCGCAGGAATGCCTCGATCTTGTCCTCGGAGTCGACGATCTCGACCACGATCGGCAGATCCGCCGACAAGCGCAGGATCTTGGCTGTGTGCAGCCGACTGTGCGCGCCGAAACCCTCGAGCCCCCGCAGCACCGTCGCACCGGCGAGGCCCTGCTTGCGGGCCTCGCGAACGATCCATTCATGCAGCGGGATGCCGTCGTGTTTATCGCTTTCGCCGATGAAGATTCGCAATAATTTGCCTTGCTTCGGCAATTCCATATCCGTCTACCTCGAGGTGGCCAGGCCGTAGGCCAGCCATACCAGTGTCAGACCCAGCACGACGTGCAGCCCGACATTGACGGCGGCCTGCACGTAACTCGCGTCGCGGGCCAGCGCGATCGTTTCAAAGCCGAATGTCGAAAAGGTCGTGAAACCTCCGAGCAGCCCGATGAACGCGAACAGGCGCAGCTCGGGGGTGAAAAGCTGGCGCGATTCCGCGAGGCCGGCCAGGTAGCCGATCAACAGGCATCCCAGTAGATTGACGACCAGCGTCCCGATGGGAAAAGTCGACTGGGGCACGCCGCGATGGACGGCCCCGGACAGCGCATAGCGGCACAGGGCACCGAGAAAACCGCCCAGGCCGACCAGGAATGCTTGTAAAAATATCGCCTTCAACTTCACCCTGGCCGCAATGCGGCGAATCGACTTGCGTCACTTCTGACCGGCATTTATGGCAAGCCGGTCATTTGGAATCAATCAGTTACCGCAACATTCTCCAAGATTGAAACAATGCGGTCAATCCAGTCGCGGTGTTCCGGTTTCATCAATACCGAGCGCAGGCAGGTGACCGTTTCCGACGTTGCACGGATCGTTGGAGCATAGGTTCGCAACGTCTCGGGGCGCAGTTCGATGAGCGCCAGGTGCAGGTTGTCTGCGGCAGCACGTTGAAAGACTTGCCTCGCCCGACGTGACGACGTGGCCGTATCCGGCGCATCGACGGCGTATACGACGATGTCGAGTTCCGGGTGCATCAACGGCCGAAACGAGGAACTCGCATCGAGCCGTGACCAGAATTCCCGTGCAGCCTGCAGGCACCGGTCCAGGTCCTGCGCAAACTCGCCCCCCTCGACCGGCGGCAACAGCCGATGCGTGGCCCACAGCGCGACCGCTGACGCGCCCGGTCTCGAACACTCGAGGCTGATTTCACCGAGATGCAGCTCATCGGAGCTGAAGTACGTAAACGGCGAGTCGTGCTTGTAGAAACGGCCATTGGCCGGGTCGCGGAACAATACACAGCCGCAGCCATAGGGCTGCAGGCCGTGCTTGTGCGGATCGATAACGATGGAGTCGACATCGCGCATGCGGTCATAGGCGGCGCGCGTGGTGTCACGCAGCTTGCTGGCAAGCGTGAAGTAACCGCCATAGGCCGCATCCGCGTGGACACGGGTGTCGGATTGACGGACCCGCTCCAGGATACCGGGCAGCGGATCGACGTCGCCAAACCCCGTCGTTCCGATGGTTGCCACGACGGTGCCGACGTCGCCCCCGTCGAGGAGTTCGTCGAGGTGGGCAAGATCCATATGCCCGTCAGGCGCGCAGCGGATGGCGGTAAAGGGAATCCCGAGTACGTCGCAAATACGCGCGTGGGTGTAGTGCGCCTGCTCCGAGGCGACGATGCGCTTGCCCGGGTGCAGCCGGCCAGCGATCCACAGGGCCTCGAGATTCGCCATCGTGCCGCCGCCCGCGAGGTGACCGAGCGGCGTGTCCCAGCCGAACATTTTGCCGATCTCGACGATGCATTCTTTCTCCATTGCCGAGCTTGCCCGGCCGCCGTCGAGCGCATGGTTATTGGGATTGATCCATAGCGACAGGGCATAGGCGAGCCGCGCAACGGGATGCGGTGGCTTCAACATCTGCCCGGCATACAGCGGATGGAAGTACGGATAGTTGTCGTGCATGCGCTCGGCGACCTGCTGCATCACGCTCGATACGGCATCGACATCGACGTCGGGTGTGAACCGCGGCAAGTCGGTGTAGCCCGCTTCGAGTTTTTCGAGCGAGGCGCGCAGTACGTCCAGTTCGGCGGGGTTGATCATGCGTCCGGTCCGGTTCCTTCGAGCCGGCGAGCTTACCGCAAAAACGGCCGCGCCAGCAGGTTCCGACCGGTTACAATTCGCCGATGGACCTGATTGCCCTGGCCGTGCCGTTTTTCCTGCTGGCGTTGCTCGTCGAACTGGCGGTGGACCGCCGCCGCGGCACCGGCCTGTACCGCGCCAACGACGCGATCAACAGCCTCAGCGCGGGCACGCTGAGTACGACCATCGGTTACTTCACGAAGCTGTTGCCGCTCATCGCCTGGGGATTTGTGCTCGAGAATTTCGCGCTCATCGACATGCCGCTCAGCTGGTTCGACGCGTCGGCGCACGGCATCGCCCTGTGGATCACGGCCGCACTGGCCTGGGACTTCTGCTACTACTGGTTTCACCGTTTCAGCCACGAGATTTCCGTGCTGTGGGCCGCGCACGCCGTGCACCATCAGAGCGAGGACTACAATCTGTCGACGGCCCTGCGGCAGACAAGCACCGGGTTCATTTTTGGCTGGATCTTCTACGTGCCCTTGTTCGTGATCGGCTTTCCGCTCGAGGTTCTCGTGACCGTCAACGCGGTCAATCTCATCTACCAGTTCTGGGTGCACACGCAGGTGATAGGCCGCATGGGCGTGCTGGACCGGATTCTCGTGACGCCGTCGAATCATCGAGTACACCATGCGCAAAACGAACGCTACATCGACAAGAATTACGGCGGCATGCTGATTATATGGGATCGCCTGTTCGGGACCTTCGAGGACGAACGCGAGGACGATCCCGTCATCTTCGGGGTTCGCAAGCCGCTGGCCAACTGGAACCCGTTCTGGGCCAATCTGCAGGTCTACGACTACCTCCTGTTCGATGCGCGCCATGCCAGGCGCTGGAAAGACAAGCTGGGTATCTGGTTCCGACGGACGGGATGGCGGCCGCCCGACGTGGCAGAACGCTTTCCGAAGCGTCCGGTGGAACCCGGCGCCTTCGAGAAATTCGACCCGCCGGTTCCGCGGCCGCTGCAGCGCTACGTGCTGGCGCAGTTCGGGGCCGCCGTCGCGGCGACCCTCGGGATCGCAGTCCTGTTCGCAACTGCCGGCGCAACGGCGGTGCTACTGCCATGCGTGCTGCTGTGGGCCTTGCTGTACACACTGGGACTTCTCAACGAGGGGCGGCCGTACGCGCTGCGCTTCGAACTGATCAGGGTGTTACTCATCGTGCCGGGCGGCGTGATCGGCATGGTGCTGACCGAGCCGCTGCCCGTGCCGCCTGCCTGGCTCTGGGCAGGAACCGCGGCATACCTTGCGGTATCGCTGGCAGGGCTCTATCGGGCGGCACACAAAGACAGTAAAAGTGTTTTAAATCAAACAGTAATAATTGATAAATAAAGTTAAATCGAGAAAAAAGACGTGACCGAATTCAGACGCAGCAACCTGCAGTCAGGCGCGCCCTGGGAGGCCAAGGTGGGCTATTCGCGGGCAGTGAGGGTGGGGCGCTTTATTGCCGTTTCCGGCTCCGCGGCCATTGACGACAACGGCAAACTCGTCGGTGAGGGTGACATGTATGCCCAGGCCAGGCAGTGCATCGACGTCATCGCGGCGGCGCTGGAGCGAGCCGGTGGACGCCTGTCCGACGTGGTCCGTACACGAATATTCGTCACCGATATCGAGCGCTGGGCCGACGTGGGCCGGGCTCACCACGAAGCGTTCGGTGACGTGATGCCCGTGACCTCGATGGTGGAAGTGTCGCGCCTGATCGATGCACGGATGCTGGTGGAGATCGAGGCCGACGCCATCATCGGCGACGACTAATCCGGCACACGTCTCCAGGTCTCGGTGCGCCCGAGCATCGGGACACCGACGTAGCCGCGGACCTTCAGCGTGTCCTGGTCCACCCAGGTGATGATGCAGCGGTAGGTCTTGCCGCTGTTGGGATCGTAGATCGTGCCGCCCGTCCAGCGCCCATCGCCGTCCCAGGAGAAGCCGCTGAACAACTCAAGGCCCGTGAGCGGCCGGTCGCGCAGTGCGGGGTCGGGGTTCTTCTCGTCCCGGTTCGGCCGATCGGGGTCGTCGTTGGGCGAGCCCCTGATGACCCCGCTCAGGCCGTCGCCAACACGCGTGATCTCGATCCAGCCGTCGCCGTCGCCGCTGAGCCAGGTGCCCTCGATTGGCGGAATGCCGTTCGCCATGCTGGCGGATAGCATGCCGAGAAATCCGGCAAGCGCAAGGCTTTTGCCAATCACTGGATTCATCGCTGCTCCCCGGTATGATGCGCTGATTTGACAATCCTAACCGAGAAGACGGGGGCTATGTGCTAAGGCGAAATTTCCTGCGTTCGATCGTCGGCGTCGTCGTTACGTCGCTGGCCGGCTTGCGCTCCGGGCGGGCGCAGGCGAGCGAACCGCTGCGCTTCGACCACGGCGTCGCGAGCGGCGACCCGTTGAGCGACGGTTTCATCCTCTGGACCCGAATAAGCGGGGCGTCCGGCGGTTCGGTGCCTGTGCGCTGGCTGGTCGCGAGCGACCCGGACATGAACCAGCTGCTGCGCCACGGCATTGCGTGGACGGATGACTGGTCTGACTACACGGTGAAGGCGGACGTGCGCGGCCTCGCGCCGGGGTCCACGTTCTACTACTGCTTCGAGATCAATGGCGCTCGCTCCCCGGTGGGCCGCACTCGGACATTGCCTGTCGGCGCCGTAGCCGGGGCACGATTCGCGGTCGTAAGCTGCTCGAATCACCCCGCGGGCTATTTCAACGTGTATCGCGATATTGCCCGGCAGGACGAACTCGACGCCGTCGTTCACCTCGGTGATTACATCTACGAGTACGGGCTGGGCGAGTACGCCACCGAGCACGCCGAAAGGCTCGGCCGGATTCCCGAGCCGGCAGGCGAGGTGACCACGCTTGCCGACTACCGGCGGCGCCATGCGCAGTACAAGGCCGACCCGGATTCGATCGCGATGCACGGCAGGCACCCGCTGATCGCCGTCTGGGACGACCACGAGATCGCCAATGATGCCTGGCGGGGCGGGGCGCAGAATCACCAGGACGACGAGGGCCGCTGGAACGAACGCCGCGACGCCGCGCTGCGCGCCTGGTTCGAGTGGATGCCGGTACGGGGCGTCCCGAACGGCGCCGACACCCGCATTTTCCGCGATTTTCGCTACGGCGATCTCATGTCGCTGATCATGCTGGATACGCGACTGCACGGTCGTGACCGGCAGCCGGATGCCGGTGATTCGGCCACGGCGGAATCGGTGGCGGCGGCGCTGCAGGACCCGGAGAGGCGCATGCTTGGCCCGGGCCAGGAAGGCTGGCTGCGGCGTACGCTTGCGGCCAATGCGGACACGACCTGGCAGGTAATCGGGCAGCAGGTCATGCTGGCGCCGGTACGCGCGCCGGAGCTGGGGCCGTTGCTCGACCTTGAGCGTCCGTCGATGTTGCCGCGGGAGGAGCTGGAGCACTACGTGGCGCTGAGCAAGGGGAATCCGCCCATGGTGCTCGATACCTGGAACGGCTACCCGCATGCGCGCGAGGCGTTTCTCGGCGACCTGCAGGAACTTGCCAGCAACCCGGTCGTTTTGAGCGGCGATCTTCACACATCGATGGCCAGCGACGTCTATCGGCACGGCAGCGACAAGCCCGTGACGGTGGAAATCATGCCGCCCGCCGTCTCGTCCCCGGGGTTCGACGAATACCTGCCGCTGCGCGAGCCCGATGCGTTGAGCGAGGCGACACGGCAAGTCAACCCGGCGGTACGCTACATGGATACACGGCGGCGCGGTTGGGTGCATCTGACGGTCACGAGCGCTGCATGCTCGGCGGAATGGCACCTGGTGGATACCGTGCACTCGCGCGATTACACGACCGCAGTGGACGGCCGTTTTACCGTCGCCGCGGGAGAAGTCGGGGCCGGGCTGCGTGACGCTGGCGGAGAATGAAGCGGCGCGTTCGTCTCTCTGCAGCAGAAGCTCGTCGCATTGCGCTCGCGGCGCAGGACATGCACCGGGAGCGGCCCGCGTGCACACCGGACCCTCGCCACTTCCGCCGTGCGCTGCGGGCATTGCAAGTGCTGCAGCTGGATTTCGTGAATGTGCTGGTGCCGGCCCATTACCTCATCCTGTGGTCGCGCCTTGGCGCCTACGACCGGCAGCGGTTCGACCGCTTCGTCTACGGGCGCGGCGATTACACGGAGCAGTGGGCGCACGAAGCGTCGATCGTCCCGAGCGATGCCTGGCCGCTGCTCGCGCATCGTCGCGCCGCTTACGGGCTCTCGAAACACAACCCGCTGCGCAAGCTAAGGAATCGCGGCCGCTACCTTGACGACGTGCTGCAGCAGGTGCAGCGCGACGGCGCGCTGACCGCGGCGGATCTGCCGCAGCTGCCCGGGCCGACGCGCAAGCCGGGCGACTGGCACCGCTCGATACCGCGCTGGGCGCTGGAATATCATTTCGCGCGCGGCGACCTCGCGGTGTCACATCGCCTCGGCAATTTTCAGCGGGTGTACGATCTTCCGGAGCGTATTATCCCGCGGCGTCGGCTGACAGCCTCTGTCGATAAGGAAACGGCGGACCGCGAAATGCTGCGGCGGGCGTCGGTAGCGCTGGGAGTTGCCACGCAGCGCGACCTGGCCGATTACTTTCGGATGGCGCCCCGCGAAGCGGCGCCGCGCGTCGAGGAACTGGTCGAGGAGGGCGCGCTGTCGCGCGTCGAGGTAGAGAACTGGCAGGAGCCGGGCTACCTGTCCGTTTCGGCGCAGCTGCCCCGCGCCATCGAAGGGGCGTCGCTGCTGTCGCCATTCGACCCGATCGTCTGGTATCGGCCGCGCGCCGAGCGGCTGTTCGATTTCCACTACCGCATCGAGATCTACGTACCCGCCGCAAAACGCAGGTGGGGTTATTACGTGCTGCCGTTCATGCTCGGCGACCGGATCGTTGCGCGCGTGGACCTGAAGGCAGACCGCAAGTCGGGACGCCTGCTGGTACTCGCCGCACACGAGGAACCCGGGGTGCCGATCGCCGAAGTCGCCGATGCGCTCGCTGCCGAGTTGCAGGCATTGAGCCAGTGGCTCTCCCTTGAGACGATTAGCGTAACCCGGCACTGTACCTTCGCCCGTGCGGTGGCCGCCGCCCTCGAAAGCTGACCAGGAAACCAATATGTCCGGAGACAGCGCTATCGAACTGCTCATAGAGCCCCGGGAACGGAACCTTGGTGACCTCACCGTGCGCCGTGCGCTGCCCGACAAGCACCGGCAACGGGTCGGGCCGTTCATATTTTTCGATCACATGGGTCCCGCGCAATTCGAACCGGGCACGGGTGTGGATGTGCGGGCACATCCGCATATCGGCCTCGCGACGATCACCTACCTTTTCGAAGGCGAGATCCTGCACCGCGATAGCCTCGGCTATGTGCAGCCGATTCGTCCCGGCGCCGTCAACTGGATGACTGCAGGCCGGGGCATCGTGCACTCCGAAAAAGTGACGGATGACATCCTGGCGAGCGGGCAGCGTCTGCACGGCCTGCAGACCTGGGTGGCGCTGCCAACGGAAGCCGAGGGTGTCGACCCGTCCTTCGAGCATTACCCGGCCACAGACATTCCGGCCGTCAACGCAGACGGTGCGCAGGTTCGCGTCATTCTCGGATCCGCTTTCGGCGTTTCCTCGCCGGTCTCGACACACAGCGAGACGCTTTACGTCGAGGCCGTTCTCGCGCGTGGCCAGTCGGTGGCTATCCCCGAGGCCGAAGAGCTGGCTGTTTACGTCGTGGAGGGCAGCGTTGCCATCAACCGCGAATTCGTGGATGCAGGCGTGCTCGCCGTTCTGAAAAGCGGCGCGAGCGGCACCGTGACCGCCGAGGCGGCGGCCAGGATCATGTTCGCAGGCGGCGACGCGCTGGAGGGCGAGCGCTTCATCTGGTGGAACTTCGTCTCCAGTTCACGCGAGAACATCGAGCAGGCCCGGCAGGACTGGCGCGAGCAGCGCTTCGACGCGGTGCCCGGCGAGACCGATTACATCCCGCTGCCGGAACGCTAGGCGCTCCTTGCCAATGCTCGACGCGTTCGACATGCCGTTGCGCCTTGTTTGACCGCCCTGTCTAAGTCCCGGAAATTTGTGTATTTTGCGTCAGTTCGTTTCGAAGGTAGGCGTTATCGATGTCGAAATTCGCCGTGACACTGGCGTTTCTGTCGCTGGCACTGTCGGCGTGCGGGGCGCCGCCGCCGCGGCTGACCCCTGTCGGCGACGTGATACCGGCCGGGGTGAGCCTGGAGGGACGCTGGCAGCTGCGGGCCGGAGCAGACGATGCCCAACAGCGTATTCGAAAGGCAGGGTATCGATCCAGCGGTGGCAGGCAAGGCGCTGAAGGACCGTCGGTCTATGTATTCCTGCGAACCGGCAACCGGCTCAAGATCACGCAGACGCCCTATGCCCTGTTCGTCAGTTTCGACCGCTCGGTGGTCGAGGAATACCGGTTCAGGGAGCATCGCCTCATCAATGTAGGGCCGATCGAGGCGGATCGGGCGTCCGGCTGGATGGACGGCAAATACGTCATCCAGACGCTCGACCATGAAGGTGCGGTGCTCGAGGAGACCTATGCGCTTGAGCCGGGCGGGGACGAACTCCGGAGGACGGTCTCTGTCGTTTATGACGAAGAGGAAATCCTGTCACTGCGGCAGCAATACGATCGCGTGGAGTAAAGCGGGCGGCAGTTAAACGGAGTAGCCCGGCGGAGCGTTTAAGGCTAACCGGAAAATCGCCGCCCGACACATGAGCGGCGTGCCGGACAATGCTGCTCGTGATGCAGCTGATCATTACGCTGACCTGAGGTCAGGTCGTGAGCGCGCGGTAGCTCGTAAGTTCCGCACGCATCCTGAGCTTGCCGTTGCGGTGTTGCTCGATGACGACCGGCAGGAAACCGAGTTCCTTTACGCACCACAAGGTCGTGACGCGCGATGAATGTTCCGCCTGGTGCTGGATGCCGACCGCGATGTAATCGCCGGCCGGCGTAGTGACCTTGCGTTCGCCGACATTGCGCACGATCAGCGTCTTGAACTCGTCGATGTCGAACAGGACATAGCGCTCGTCGGGGCCGCCGTTCTGCAGGTCATGCATTAGCTGGTATTGAATGGCGACCCGGTCGTGGACGATGCCGTCGAGTACGATACGGACGTCTTCATCGTTGACCGTGCCCGTCAGTTCATTGGCCGACCAGTCGAAGGTGACCTCGGCGCGGGTTGCGTCGCTCGACAGCGAGTCCTCGGAGCGGTACCAGCTGCCCCGGACGCCATCGGCGTACGACGTGAATCGCGAGTGTTCGCTGATTTCGCCGTTTTTCATCAAGCTCGCGAGACCCCGGGGCTCGATAACGTGGACCGCCTCGTAACCGTCCGCATGCGGGCGCAATTCGGTTGCAAGGCGCCCGCTGAGCACGCTGATCCTGACCTCGTACTCGGCGGAATAGGGCGTCAGTGTCTGCTCGGCCCCGGCAGGTTCGGGGGCCGCCGCCGCCATGAGCGGCAGGGAGATGAAAGCGATGTGCAGCAGTAGTCGTCGTAGCGGCGTGGCGTTCAAGTAGAGTTTCCTGATTTATGGCCCAATGCTTGTTCGCATTGTTCCATTAGAGACATGACTCTACGCTGAACGTTCAGCCTGTGCGGCTCTATTTCGTCGAGTTTGACGTCTCGCGAAACCAGGTAAGGTTCGCCGACGGCAACCGCGACGCGGGCGAACGGCTTCGGGATCATGAAGTCGTCCCAGCGATCGAGATACCAGGCGCGATCGGCGGCGCAGGCGACAGGTACGATCGGCACGCCTGCGATTCGCGCCATGAGCACCGTGCCCGACTTGAATTCGTATTTCGGCCCCCTTGGACCGTCCGCGGTGGTGACGATCGAGTAACCATTCTTCAGCATCTGCTGCTGGTCACGGAGCGCCAGAGCGCCGCTCTGGTTGGCCGAGCCGCGGATGACTTCCGCACCCCAGGAACGCGCGACGCGCTCCGGAACTTCGCCATCGACCGAGCCGGAAATCAGGAAGCACAACCTGTAGCCGCGGCTCAGCCAGCTCCGCATGTACGCTGAACAAACGACATGGTGCTGGTGCCAGTAGCAGGGCGCCGAAACCGTGTTCGCCGCGAGCAGCGCTTCGGCATGTTCCTCGCCGATAACCGGCTCATAACGGTAAGTCTTGAGCAATGCCCAGTTGATGAATCGCAGCAGCGGCAGGCCGAGAAAATAGTAGATCCGCCGCGCGAGCGTCATGCGGCGCATGGATGCGCTGCTGCGGCGCGACTCCACGGAATTGAAATCGACGGGTTTCTGATCGTTCAATGGATTTTCCGGCAACGGGGCTCAGCCAGTTTGCAGTATCGGTCAAGCGCCGGTCAATGTAGAATGCGCGTGCTTTCCCGCAGGCCGGAGGCCTTCTCCCATCCGATGACCGCTACCCCTTCAGCCGTTCGAAGACCGCCGGGGCCGCAGGACCAGGTCCACCTCGGCATCGATCCCGAAACGCTCGACACCCTGTCGCGGGTTCGCGATGAATACGGCGACATCGTGAGCATGCGGCGGCGTAATGGCCGGTTGGCTTACTTCATCAACGACCCGGCAGAAGTTCGGCGGATCCTCGTGCGGAGGCATGGCCGATACGTAAAAGGGCCGGGTTTCGAGCGCGTGAAGATGTTGCTGGGCAACGGCCTGATCGTCAGCGACGGCGACGTATGGCGGCGCTCACGCACGATGATACAGCCGGCGTTCAGTCGGCAGAACGTGCACCGGCTGATCAAGGTGATGGTGCAGTGCTGCGATGGCCTCGCGGTGCGCTGGGCCGCCGCGGCGGAGAAGGGCGAGCGCGTCAATATCACCGCCGAGACCAGCGACTTTGCGCTCGAACTGATCCTGATCAGCATCTTCGGGGACGACTACGAGTCGAAGCTGCTGTCGCAGGGGGAGAATCCTTTCGCATTTCTCGCCAGTGACTCGACGCGCGACCTCAGCGTCGTCATGAAGGCGCGGAATCTCAGGCGCCTGCTGCTGGAGATCATTGAAGCGCGGCGCGAGGCCGGCAATGCAGAGACCTACGATTTCCTGTCGATGTACATGCATGCGACCGACAAGCAGGGCGTGATGTTCACCAATGATGAACTGCTCGACGAACTCATCACGCTCATCGTCGCCGGATTCGAAACGTCCGCCAACACGCTGAACTGGGTATGGTACCTGCTCGCCGGCGACCCGGACGTCGAAAGCAAGGTCGTCGAGGAGAGCCGCCGGGTCATGCCCACCGTCTCGAGTGTCAGTGCGCAGTCGCTCGCGGACCTGCAATACACGCAGCAGGTGCTCGAAGAGACCTTGCGCCTGTATCCGCCGGTCTGGCTGTTCACGCGCCGCTCTCGCGAAGACGACCAACTCGATGCGTTCGACGTGCCCGACGATACCGACATTTACCTCTCGCCGTTCATCCTGCATCGCACGGCGGAATTCTGGCCGGACCCGGAACGTTTCGATCCCGACCGGTTCGCCGAAGGGAAATTGGTGAAGAACGAGCGGCCCTATTTCCCGTTTTCACTGGGGCCGCGCCGCTGCCTGGGCGAGTATTTCTCGTTTCTCGAAATGAAAGTACACCTTGGCCTATTACTGCCGAGATTCCGTATGATTCGTACCGATGACAAGGACCCCGGGCTCGAGCTGGCGGTAAACCTGCGTTCCGCGTCCGATATCTGGCTGCAACCTGCAATAAGGACCGCATGAAACTCTACGCAACACTGACTGAGCTGCTCGGTGAAGCGCGCGGCAGGGACCGCGAGATTCGCTTCATCGACGGCGAGAACGACGAGACCGTCATTCGATTCGAAGATCTGTGGGACCGGGCATTGGCGCTGCTGGGCTCGCTGCAGGCGCGCGGCATGCAGTCCGGCGACGAGCTGGTCATCTTCTCGAAGTCCAACCTGAATTTCGTCGTCGCCTACTGGGCGGCGATGCTCGGCGGCATCGTGCCGGTGCCGGTGGCCGTCGG
>CBDUCE010000050.1:0-15744 GCA_965365575.1 uncultured Gammaproteobacteria bacterium | reverse complement strand
GCCGTGGTCTGCGGATTCGGCGATGTCGGCAAAGGCTCTGCGCAGTCGCTGCGCGGCCTGGGGGCGACGGTCTGGATTACCGAGATCGACCCGATCTGTGCACTGCAGGCGGCGATGGAAGGGTATCGCGTGGTGCGCTTCGACGAGGTCTGCGACCAGGCGGACATCGTGGTCACTGCTACCGGTAACTACCACGTCATTACCGGCGAGCACATGGACCGCATGAAGAACGAAGCGATCGTCTGCAACATCGGGCACTTCGACAACGAGATCGACGTCGAGTACCTGAAGAAGTATGAGTGGGAGAACATCAAGCCGCAGGTCGATCACGTGATCTTCCCCGACGGCAAGCGCATCATCCTGCTGGCCGAGGGCCGTCTCGTCAACCTGGGTTGCGCAACGGGCCATCCGAGCTTCGTGATGTCGAACTCGTTCACCAACCAGGTGCTGGCGCAAATCGAATTGTGGCAGAACAGCGACCAGTACAAGAACGAGGTTTACGTACTTCCCAAGCATCTCGACGAAAAAGTCGCGCGGCTGCACCTCGGCAGGATCGGTGCCCGCCTCACACCGCTGTCCGACGAGCAGGCGAACTACATCGGCGTTCCGAAAGAGGGGCCCTACAAGCCGGATAGCTACCGCTACTAGAGGCCGCCAACCTTGATACCACTTGAGGTCGGGGCAAATTCGCGATTCACCTGATCCTGTGCGGGTCCTGCATCTGACGGATCCGCATCTTTTCGCCGACAGGGATGGCGCTCTTCGCGGCGCCATAACCTACGACACCTTGCAGTCGGTAATCCGGCACTACCGCGAGAGCGACTTTGCCGCTGATTTCGTCGCGCTGACCGGCGATATCGTCCAGGACGACACGGCCGACGCCTACGGGCATTGCCGGGACCTCGTATCCTCGCTCGGTCTGCCGGTGTTGTGCGTGCCGGGCAATCACGACGTGCGTCACCTGATGCGCGACCTGTTGCCGGACCCGCCGTTTTCCTACTGCGATTTGCTCGAGGCCGGCGACTGGCTCGTCGTGGGTATCGACAGCTGCAGCGCGGGACGCGCTGGGGGGAAGATCGCCGAAGGGGAATTGCGCCGCATGGACGAAGCGATAACGGCCAGCAGCGCCGTGCACGTCATGGTGTGCCTGCATCATCCCCCCGTACCGATGCACAGTAAGTGGCTGGATACCGTCGGCCTCGACAACGGCGGCGAATTTCTCGCGAGGGCCGCATCGACGGGACGGGTGCGGGCCGCGATTTTCGGACACGTCCACCAGGACTATGACGCCTCGCACAACGGCATCAGGCTGCTGGCAACGCCCTCGACCTGTCGCCAGTTCCTGCCGCGTGCCGACGAGTTCGCGGTCGACGACAGGCCGCCGGCATACCGGCGTATCGAGCTGCTGCCCGACGGCAGCATCAACGCCGAGCTGATCTGGGTGGAAGGTGGCTAGGCGAATTGCCCTCGCCGTGTGCTGGCTGTTGCCGGCGCTTGCATTGGCCGACTCCGCAGGCCACCCGGTCACGATGTGGATGGCTGAGGGCGCAAGCAACCGCGTTTACCTGCTCGGATCAGTACATCTGCTGCGCGAGCAGGACCATCCGCTGCCGACGATAATCGACGAAGTCTACGAAGCGGCCGAGACGCTGTACATGGAACTCGATATGGACGACCTTGATCCCCTGCTCATGCAGGCAACGATCAACCGGCTCGGGATGCTCGACGAAGGCAGGTCGTTGCGCGACGTCATGGGCGAGGACCTGTACGCCGAAGCGGAGTCCAGGGCGGCCGAGCTGGAGTTGCCGCTCGAAATGCTGGAGCGTACCGAGCCCTGGCTGGCGGCGATTACGGTCGAGCAGCTGGCCCTTGCCCGCATCGGCTTCAACCCCGTGTACGGCGTCGAGATGCATTTGCTGAAGAAAGCGTCGGGCGACGGCAAGGAAATACTCGGGTTCGAGTCCGTGGAACAGCAGCTCGCCTATCTCGATGGGCTGTCGCTCGACGCGCAGCGGGACCTCCTGATGCAGACGCTGACGGAGAGTGCTTCCATCCGCGACCTCATGGACGATTTGATTTTGGCCTGGCGTTCGGGTGACATTGAGTACCTCGAACGGACGTTGCTCGACGATGTCTCCGGATACCCCGAGCTCTACGACACAATCGTGGCAAACCGCAACCGGCTTTGGGTGGACACGATCGACGCACTGCTGGAGCAGGAACAGGATTGCCTGGTCATTGTCGGCGCATTGCACCTGGTCGGCGAGGACGGAGTGCCGCGGTTGCTCGAGCAGCGCGGAGTCAGGGTTACACAGATGCACGAGCAGAGAGGGATCGAATGAGTTTGTATACAGACGCCCGCGAAGTCATTGCGGGTGGTGTCAATTCGCCGGTGCGCGCGTTCGCCGGTGTGGGCGGCGAACCCGTGTTTTTCAAGAGTGCGAGCGGCGCCTGGGTCGAGTCCGAGGACGGCCGCCGCTTCATCGACTATGTCGGCTCCTGGGGACCGATGATACTCGGGCATGCGCACCCGGCCGTCCTCGAAGCCGTGATCGAGACCGCGCGGCGTGGCCTCAGTTTCGGTGCTCCCTGCGTGCTCGAAACACAGATTGCAACGAAGATCACCGGGCTCATGCCCTCGATTCAGCGCCTGCGCATGGTCAGCTCCGGCACCGAAGCGACGATGAGCGCGATTCGCCTCGCGCGCGGGTATACCGGGCGCAGCAAGATCGTCAAGTTCGAGGGCTGCTACCACGGCCATTCGGATTCACTGCTGATCAAGGCCGGCTCCGGCGCGCTCACCCTGGGGGTTCCAAGTTCTCCGGGTGTACCCGCCGAGCTTGCCGCTCATACCATCACCCTGCCGTTCAACGATGCCGATGCGGTCGGCCAGGCATTCGATGAATTCGGCGCCGAGATCGCCTGCGTGATCGTCGAACCGATCGCCGGTAACATGAACATGGTCCCGCCGGCCCCGGGTTTCCTCGAAGCATTGCGTGAGGCGTGCAGCACCAGCGGCGCCGTGCTGATCTTCGACGAAGTCATGACCGGCTTTCGGGTCGCCAAAGGCGGCGCGCAATCGCTGTTCGGAATCGAACCCGATCTGACGACGCTGGGCAAGGTCGTTGGTGGCGGCATGCCGGCGGCAGCCTTCGGCGGCCGCGCCGACATCATGGCAAGCATCGCACCCGACGGGCCTGTCTACCAGGCAGGGACACTGTCCGGCAACCCGGTCGCCATGGCGGCCGGCCTGACAACCCTGAACCTCATCGACGCGCCAGGGTTCTACGAGAAACTCGGCGAACGCACCAGGCAGCTGACCGACGGGCTGGCCGCCGCGGCGGCCGACGCCGGTATTGCGTTGTGCGTGGAACACTATGGCGGCATGTTCGGTTTTGTGTTCACCGAATCCGGCCCGGTACGCAGTTTCGCGCAGGTCGCGGCAGCCGACGTGGAGCGGTTCAAGGCGTTCTTCCATGGCATGCTGGACGAAGGCGTCTACCTCGCGCCCTCGGCCTTCGAGGCCGGTTTCGTATCGGCGGCCCATGGCGACAGCGAGATCGAACAGACGCTCGCAGCTGCGCGCAAGGTGTTCGCGACCTTGTAGAGCTCAGCCCGCGCCGACCGGGCCGCGCACGTGCTTCAACACCTGTTGCACGAGCCGCAGTCTCTCGGCCGGGTCCGACTGCTCGAGGCACAGCTGTTTTTCCTCGAGGTCGATCGGCAGAATCTCGACGAATCGGTTGGTTACCCACCCGGCATCGTCCAGCCGCCGTTCCAGGTCCTCGTAAAGCCGCCCGAGATCGTCCAGAACTCCCGACAGGATCGACGCCATCGGCTGGTACTCTTCGGGCAGCGGCACTTCGGTCTCTTCGGGCAGGATCTCGATCTCGCCGATGTTGAGACCGTCAGCCTCACGATACGACGACAGCAGCCGGAAACGCTGCTCGCCCCGAGCCGTAACGCCGAGCAAGCCGTCGCTGCCCTGGTACCAGTCGACAATCCGCGCCAGTGTGCCGACATCGTAGGTTTCGGCCGGCCCGACTTCCCCACCCTTGCGAATCAGCACGACACCGAACGGGCTGTCGTCCTTCATGCACCGGCCGATCATGTCCACGTAACGCGCCTCGAATATCCTGAGCGGCAAGGGCCCACCGGGAAACAGGACCGTACTGAGGGGAAACAGGGGTACGCGCACGACGCTCGCCATTGATGAAGTACCCTCCAAGTATAGTAGGAGTGCTTCTCGAAGCGCGACCCGGTTCCCGAAACCATGCGCGTGAATCACCATGAGGCGGGCGCGCGGGGCATTTATCTCCCTCATGGCTCGCTGCGCTGTGCTTTACTTCGGTCGACAAACGCCCCGCGCGCCCGCCGCTTATGCAATCGCACGACGGCGCCTGGTCTGGGGTGTTTATCGCCGAGGCCTAAAGCGAGCGTAGCGAGCAGACCGGCGATAAACACCCCAGACCAGGCGGCTCATGGTTGCAAAGCGTGGGCGCAGGTGGGAGCTGTGTTCAGGACCCGCGCGTGCGCTGCAGGACGGCGGTGAGCGTCTGCCGCGCCCCGCCGAATCCCCCGTTGCTCATGAACACGACCTGGTCCCCGGCGAGCACCCGTGTCGACATGTCGCTAACGAGCTCGTCGTAGTCGCGGAACGCGCGCAGTTTCTTTCCGAGCGGCTCGAGCGCGGCATCGAAATCCTCGCTCATCTCCGCAGGGCGGTACATCCAGACGAGATCGGCCTGCTCGAGGGACTCGGCAAGTTCGCGGTTGTGTACACCGAGTTTCATCGTGTTCGATCGCGGCTCGATAGCAACGACCAGACGGTTACCCGGATAGCGCCGTTTCATGGCGGCAATCGTGCGACGGATTGCGGTGGGATGATGGGCAAAATCGTCATAGATCGCGATGTCGCCCACGGTCGCGGTACGCTCCATGCGCCGCTTGACGCCTTCGAACCGGGACAGGGCATCCACGGCCTGCTTCAGTTCGACGCCGGCCGCCCGCGCAGCGGCAACGGCCGCTATCGCATTTTCCAGATTATGCGCACCGCCGAGCTGCCACCGTGCCTCCGCCGAGCCCCCCTGGGGGTCGCTGATGCGAATGCGCCGCTCACTGGCATCGACGAAGCCGGCCCGCCAGTCGCCGCCCTCCTCCAGCGAAAACGACTCACACGGCGTCCAGCACCCCATGTCCACCAGGCGCCCGATGTTCTCGTCCGCGGCATTGACCAGGATCCGGCCACCTCCCGGGACGGTCCGCAGCAGCTGGTGGAACTGCCACAAAATAGCGTCGAGATCCTTGTAAATGTCCGCGTGATCGAATTCGAGATTATTGAGAATGAGCGTACGCGGCCGGTAATGCACGAACTTCGCACGCTTGTCGAAGAACGCAGTGTCGTACTCGTCGGCCTCGACGACGAAGCACCCGCCACCGCCGTAGCGCGCCGAGACGCCGAAGTTGGCGGGCACGCCGCCGATCAGGAACCCCGGCTTCAGGCCGGCATCCTCGAGTATCCAGGCGAGCAGGCTCGCGGTCGTCGTCTTGCCGTGGGTACCGGCGACGGCGAATACGTGCTGCCCCCGTAGCACATGCTCCGCGAGCCACTGCGGACCCGACTGGTACGGAATATCCCGATCGAGCATCGACTCGACGACGTCGAATCCGCGGCTGACCACGTTCCCGACAACGACGCAGTCCGGCGGCGATTCGAGCTGATCGGCGTCGAATCCCTCGTGGATTTCGATGCCGAGTTTCTTGAGCTGCGTACTCATCGGCGGGTAAACGCCGGCGTCGCAGCCGGTCACTTCATGACCGGCGGCTTTCGCGAGCGCCGCAATGCCGCCCATGAAAGTGCCACAGATGCCGAGTATGTGTATATGCATGGAGGAACTCAGAATGCGGCCACGACCGCCTTGGAGAAAGCATACTGTAAAAGGAACACGGCAATTGCAATGACCAGGCCCACGTACCAGTCGCGGCCGATTGTGCGCGAAATAATGTGCCCCTTGACGTAGACGGACCAGAACAGCAGCAGGTAGATGACGAGTTCCGCCACGGCTGCGCCGAACAAAACGGACATCGTGACGAGGCCGGCAACCTGGGCGACGAAAATGATGGCGCCGCAGCCGATTATCGCTGTCAGCGCCTGCAACAGTCGGCTGGGATACCCGGCCAGCACGATGACGGCAGCGAAACATACGAGGCTGAGAGCCCAGCTCGCCACAGAAGCGGCAACCGCAGCTCCGCCGAACCCCGGCACGACCACCGACGCAACGAGCAGCGGCAGAAACCACATCACGGTGGCGGCATTCAGGAGCAACCACGAGTGCGGAATCGCGTCCGGTCCCTTGCGTATGGTGACGATGTCGAAAAGCGTTTTGATGAATGCCTGCACGGCGGAAATACGATTCTCGTCGATGGGCCAATGATCGCATGTTAATCTTCGGATCCGAAGCCTGCCCCTGCGACAATCAATGACCGCGTTCACGTTCGTCGACGAACCCGATACGATCACGCCCGAATTCGACGCTACTCCCATGCTCGGGATCGATACGGAATTCATCCGCGAGAAAACGTTCTTCGCACACCTGTGCCTGCTGCAGGTTGCGACAGCGGACAAAATCTATTGTGTCGATCCGCTTGCCGGCAATCCGATGCAGTCATTCTGGGAACAGGCCTTCGAAAAGACGTGGGTCGTCCATTCGGCGCGCCAGGACATCGAGGTGATTTACCAGACGGCCGGCGCGATGCCGGCCAGGCTCTTCGATACGCAGATTGCAGCGGCACTCCTCGGCATGCAGCCTCAGATAGGTTATGCCGGGCTCGTGAAGGAACTTTTCGGCGTCGACATCCCTAAATCGCACACACGCGCGGACTGGTCACAGCGACCACTCCCTGACGCGCTGCTGCATTATGCCGTCGAGGACGTCGAATACCTGCTGCCGGCTTACGAGTTGCTCTGCCAGCGTCTGGAGAAAGCCGGCAGGAGGGAATGGGCCGAACAGGACTCCCGGTTGCTCCTGGACGAATCGCTGTACGAAGTCGACCAAACCCAGGCGGTGCAAAGGCTCAAGGGCGCTCGCAACCTGCAGGGCCGGCGGCGCTCGGCCGCGGAGCGGCTCGCCGTGTGGCGGGAGGCCGAGGCCGCGCGCCGGAACCGGCCGCGCCAGTGGATACTCAGGGACAGCGCTCTGCTCCAGGTCGCCCTCGAACTGCCTGAAACCACGGCCGCGCTGCAGCGTATCGAGGGCCTGCCCGGGAAACTCGCAGATCGCGCCGGCGACGAGTTGTTGGCAATCGTGGCGCAATCGGCGCAAGACGATCACGATTACCGGCCGCCTTCGGCGCCGAATGAGCGGCAGAAAAAGCTGCTGAAGACGATGCAGACAGCCGTCGCGAATCGCGCGCGTGAACTCGGAATCAGTCCGGAGCTGCTTGCACCGCGCAAGGAGTTGTCGGCCGCGATCCTTGCAGGCAGTAAGGATTCGCGGGTCTTCCGGGGCTGGCGCCGGGAACTGATCGGCGAACAACTGCTGCGGCTGCTATAGCGCCTGCAGAAGTCTGTCGTAAACCTCGTCGACGGTGCCCTCGGCGTCGATCGTCCTGAGCTTGCTGCGCTCCCGGTAGTAGTCGATGACGGGCTCGGTTTGCTCCCGGTAAACGTCCAGGCGGCTGCGGATCGTTTCCTCGTTGTCATCTTCCCGCTGTACGAGTTCGCCGCCCGCGTCCAGGCATTCGTCGATCTCTTCCTGGGGCGAGAAGTAGATATTCAGGAGCTTCCCTGTCAGCGAACAGGTCCTGCGCCCGGTCAGGCGCTTCATGAGGATGTCGAAGTCGACGTCCATGAGCACCGCCGCATCGAGCGGAACGCTGAGTTCGTCGAGCAGTTCCTCGAGGTCGGAGGCCTGCTGCCTCGTTCGCGGGAAACCGTCGAGTATGAAGCCATCGGCCGCGTCCGGCTTCGCGAGGCGCTCGCTGATGATGCCGAGCATGATGTCGTCGGAAACGAGCTGCCCAGCTTCCATGATGTCTTTTGCCCTTGCGCCGAAGCGGGTGCCGGCGGCGACCGCCTCCCGCAGCATATCCCCTGTCGATATCTGTGGGATGTTCCTGTCAGCTTCCAGTTTCTTGGCTTGCGTGCCCTTTCCCGAGCCCGGGGCGCCCAGCAAAACAATTCGCATTTTTACTTTCCCGAAACAGTCCAGTGAAGGCAACCCGGCAGCTGCCCGGATTGCTCATCGACGCTACCGTCAAAGGCGTGCGAGGTCAATTCGACTATAGAAGCAGCCGTGATCCGGACCGCGGTTTCCGCTATCCTGATGCGCCTCCGACCACAAGCCAGAGGTATCCCGAGAATGCCCGGAAAAAACGCTTTCTATGCTCAGTCCGGCGGCGTCACCGCCGTGATTAACGCCACGGCCTGCGGGGTCATCGAGACCGCACGGAAACATCGCTCGCAAATCAGCAACGTCTATGCAGGACGTAACGGCATTATCGGGGCGCTCACGGAGGACATGATCGACACGGGCAGGGAGCGCGCGAGCACCATCGCCGCGCTACGTCACACGCCGGGCGGCGCTTTCGGCTCTGCGCGTTACAAGCTCAAGGGCATTGCCGAAAATCGCGCAGAATACGAGCGTCTCATCGAGGTGTTTCGGGCCCACAATATCGGCTATTTCTTCTACAACGGGGGCAACGACTCGATGGACACCGCCAACAAGGTGTCGCAGATTTCGAAGAAGATGCGCTTCCCGGTGCAGTGCCTGGGTATTCCGAAGACCGTCGACAACGATCTGCCGGTCACCGACAACTGCCCTGGATTCGGCTCGGTGGCCAAGTACGTGGCCGTATCCACGCAGGAAGCCGCGCTCGACGTGCTGTCGATGGCGAAGACCTCGACCAAGGTGTTCATTCTCGAGGTTATGGGTCGCCACGCTGGCTGGATCGCGGCGGCGGCAGGACTCGCCGGCAGCAAACCTGAGGACGCGCCGCATATCATCCTGTTCCCCGAAGTGCCCTTCGACAAACGGGCATTCCTCAAGCGGGTACGCGAGTGCGTAAATCGCTACGAGTACTGCGTCATCGTCGTCAGCGAGGGTGCAAGCTACAAGAACGGCAAATTTCTCGCCGAGGCGGGCACTCGGGACGCGTTCGGTCATGCACAGCTCGGCGGCGTTGCGTCCGTCGTCGCCCAGATGGTGCGCGACAACCTGGGATTCAAATACCACTATGCGGTGGCCGACTACCTGCAGCGCTCCGCGCGCCACATCGCCTCGGCGACCGACGTGAAGCAGGCCTACGCGGTCGGCAAGGCGGCAGTCGAGTTCGCCATCAAGGGCAAAACCGCGGTCATGCCGGTCATCAAGCGTATCTCGGACAAGCCCTACCGCTGGCGCATCGACGAAGCACCCCTGTCCCGGGTTGCAAACAAGGAGAAGATGCTGCCCGCGCGATTCATCACCAAAGACGGATTCGGCATCACGGAGGCGGCGCGCCGCTACCTGCAGCCGCTGATTCGCGGTGAGGATTATCCGCCATATGTCAATGGCTTACCAAAATATGTCGAACTCAGGAATGTTCCTGTTGCACCGCAGCTAAAGACGAAATTTGTGGTATGATGCGCGCCCGGTCGGGGGTCGGCCCAGGTGCTTCTGGGCAATGAGACCCGCGACCAGACGGTTCAAGACGGGGCGAACACAACAACAAAGCCGGCGCCAAAGCTCGCCGACGGCGAATTCGTTCGACCCGCAAACTAAAAAAAGAGTCGGGAGACAATCTAATGAGTAACGAGTTGGCCCTGTGGCTCTCGATCGGTGCGGGTGGCCTTGCCGTACTGTTCGGGATCATTTCTTCACAGTGGATTCTCAAGCAGCCGGCCGGTAACGAGCGGATGCAGGAGATCGCACGAGCTATCCAGGAGGGCGCCGGCGCCTACATGAACCGGCAGTACGGCACGATCGCCGTCGTCGGCGTGGTGCTGTTCCTCGTCCTGGGAATCGCCCTCGACTGGTATACCGCCATCGGCTTCGCGATCGGAGCAATCTTCTCCGCCCTCGCGGGCTACATCGGCATGTACGTGTCGGTGCGCGCCAACGTGCGCACGGCGCAAGCCGCCACCAAGGGCGTCAATCCGGCGCTCAACATCGCTTTCAAGGGCGGCGCCATCACGGGACTCCTCGTGGTCGGCCTCGGCCTGCTGGGCGTGGCCGGCTACTACCTGCTCCTGACCAGCATGGGCGCCAGTACCGACAAGGCGATTCACGCGCTCGTCGGGCTTGCTTTCGGCGGCTCCCTGATATCGATTTTTGCCCGACTGGGCGGTGGTATCTTCACCAAGGGCGCCGACGTGGGCGCCGACCTCGTGGGCAAGGTAGAAGCCGGCATTCCGGAAGACGACCCCCGCAACCCGGGCGTCATCGCGGACAACGTCGGCGACAATGTCGGCGACTGCGCGGGCATGGCGGCCGACCTGTTTGAGACTTACGCGGTTACGATCATCGCGACGATGCTGCTCGGCAGCATGATCATCGACGAGATGGGCGCTTCTGCGGTCGTCTACCCGCTGGTACTCGGCGCGATCTCCATCGTGGCTTCGATCATCGGTACTTTCTTCGTCCGCACGTCGGACGGCGGCAAGATCATGGGCGCGCTGTACAAGGGCATGATTGCCGCTGGCGTACTCGCAGCCATCGCCTTTTATCCCGTGACCAATATGATGATGGGCGACAGCGGCAATGCGACCGGCATCTTCGGTTCCGCCCTGATCGGCCTGGCGCTGACCGCCGCGATGGTCATGATCACGGAATACTACACGGGTACCGAGTTCAAGCCCGTCAGGACGATCGCCAATGCATCGCTCACCGGCGACGCCACCAACATCATCGCGGGGCTGGGCATCTCGATGAAAGCCACGGCCCTGCCGGTGCTCGCCGTGTGCGCCAGCATCTGGGGTGCGTACGCGCTTGCCCCGGAAGGTGACAATTTTGCCGGCCTGTATAACATCGCGATCGCCGCAACCACCATGCTGTCAATGACCGGTATTGTCGTTGCGCTGGACGCATTCGGCCCGATCACCGACAACGCGGGCGGCATTGCGGAAATGGCGGAGCTGCCCCCGGACGTCCGCAATATCACCGACCAGCTCGACGCCGTCGGCAACACGACGAAAGCCGTCACGAAAGGCTACGCGATCGGCTCGGCAGGTCTCGCAGCCCTGGTTCTGTTCGCCGACTACACCAATGCTCTGAGCAAAGAGGGTATCGACGCGGTATTCCAGCTCGACGATCACCTCGTGATCATCGGTCTGTTCATCGGCGGCCTGGTGCCTTACCTGTTCGCCTCGATGGCCATGGAGGCGGTCGGCCGCGCAGCAGGCTCGGTCGTGACCGAAGTCAGGCGCCAGTTCAAGGAAATCCCCGGCATCATGGAAGGCACCGGCAAACCGGATTACAGCCGCGCTGTCGACCTGCTGACTCGGGCCGCGATCAAGGAGATGATCGTACCGTCCCTGCTGCCGATCCTCGTACCGCTCGCGGTCGGGCTGCTGCTCGGACCGAAAGCACTCGGCGGCTTGCTGCTCGGCACCATCATCACCGGCCTGTTCGTCGCGATCTCGATGACGGCCGGCGGCGGCGCCTGGGACAACGCCAAGAAGTACATCGAGGACGGTAACTGCGGCGGCAAGGGATCGGACGCGCACAAGGCGGCCGTCACCGGCGACACCGTCGGCGACCCGTACAAGGATACGGCGGGCCCCGCAATCAACCCCCTGATCAAGATCATCAATATCGTCGCATTGCTGATCGTTCCGCTGCTCGCCTGATCGCCGGCGGAAGCGGGTACAGGAGGCCGCCCGGCGCATGCCGGGCGGCCTTTTCTTTTACGCGAGTTCTCCTGCTGGAGCGGTTCTCGAACCGGGATCGCGCGCCGAGGGGCGCTCCTACGGGTTCAATGCACGATAAGCGCCGCTTGTCGTCGAGCCAAGAGTCACCGGCCGGTCGACGAAGTAGCCCTGCACGTAATCCACGCCGATGTCCCGCAGCCAGTCGAAGTCTTCCTGGCGCTCGACCTGCTCTGCAACGACACGAAACTCCATGGTGCGAGCCAGCTTGATCATTGCCGCGACCATCTCCTGGTTCACTTCGTCAGTCTGAACGTTGTGCGTGTATCTCCCGTCGATCTTGAGGTAATCGACCGGCAGGTGCTTGAGGCTGGAAAACGAACCCATGCCGCTACCGAAGTCATCGAGCGAAAACTCACAGCCGATGCCATGCAGCACCTCGATAAATCGCTGTGCCTGCTTCACGTTGTCGAGAATCGCACTCTCGGTGACCTCGAAGCAGATCATTGACGGGGCGACGCCGGTCCGATCCAGCGCCTCGACGACGAATCCCAGGAATCCGTCGTCCGCAATCGTCTGGCCGGAGAGATTGACCGCACAGCTGCGGTGACCGGCGATTTTGAGCTCACCGCTTGCGATCGCAGTCAGCGTGGTCCTGACAACCCAGCGATCGATCTGCGGCATGAGCTGGTAACGCTGTGCCGGACGCAGGAAGTCCGCCGTATCGGACTCGCTGCCGCGGCCCGGCAGCCTGATTAGCACTTCCACGGCCGGGCCGGAGTCGACGCCCGGGCCCATCGCGATAATTGGCTGCACCGCGAGTTCGAAAGAATCGTCGTGCAGCGCTGTCTGCAGTTCCCGCAGCCAGCGGATATCACCGCGCTCCCGCGCGACCGCTTCGTCCCGGGCCGAGTAGATATGGACCTTGCCACGCCCTTCCTGCTTGGCGACGTAGCATGCCGAATCAGCGGCGCTCATCACGTCCTGCACAGTGCCGCTGATGTGGCTGATCTCGACGAGGCCGATCGAAATGCCGATGTTGAAGATCTTGTCCCTCCAGACGAACCGGTAATCGGCGACGGCATTGCAGATATCCGTCGCGATCTGCCGCGCCTTGTCGATGGGACAGCCAATCAGCAATGCGCCGAATTCGTCGCCGCCGAGGCGCCCGACGTAGTCCGAGTCGCGCACCTGGTCCTTGATGAGCGTCGCAACTTCGCGAAGCATATTATCCCCGGCGAGGTGGCCGCAGCTGTCGTTGACCGCCTTGAAGCGATCGAGATCCATGTAGAACAGCATGTGCACGGCTTCTTCAGCGTGTGCCGCATCCATCGCCTCGTCCAGGCGGCGCTCGAATTCGCGGCGGTTGACGAGCCCGGTCAGCGGATCATGCGTGGCCTGGTAACTCATCTTGCGAGTAAGTCCCCGCAACTCGCCAACGTCGTGAAACACGACGACGGAGCCCGAGATGCTGTCGCCGGGACCGCGGATCGGCGATGCCGACAGTTCGACCGAATGCTCCTGCTCGCCGTCCTCGGTGACCATGACGGCGTGCCGCCCCATGTTGACTCGACGTCGCATCGCGAGGCACCGCTCGACGGGGTCTCCCAGCGGGCGCCGGTCTGAATCATCCACGAGCGTGAACAATTCGCCGATGCCGTGTCCGGCGGCGTCGGCGCGGCTCGTACCGATCAAGGTCTCGGCGGCCCGATTCATGTAATCGATGTGCCCGTCGTTATCGGTAGTGATGATGCCTTCGCCGATCGACTCGAGCGTGAATTGCGCCTGTTGCTTGTTGCGCGACAGGGAAACTTCGAGGCTTTTGCGATGGCTGACATCGCGCGCCACCGTCAGGATTGCGGGACGCCCGTGAAATTCGATCGTGGAACTCTGCGCCTCGACCCAGAGCCCGGCCCGCTCGCCGTTGATGAGCTGGATCTCCATCCGCCGCGGCGCCTCCTGACCCTCCAGTCGGCGCGTCACGGACTTGCGGAATAGCGCGCGGTAGGCCGGCTTCACGAGATCCACGACATCGCGCCCGACGAGTTGCGCGGGCTCCAGTCCGATCAGCGCGGCCGCCGAATCGTTGGCCAGCAAGACTTTCTCGTCATGTATCAGCACGATTTCCGGGAGCGTTCGCGCGAAATCCCGGAACAGGCGGTCGCGCCCCTGTATCTTTTGATCACGCTCTCCGAGCGCATCGAAAAGCCGATTGATGGTGGCCGCCAACTCTGCCAGGTCTGCCACGTCGCGGTGCTCGCCGACACTGAGCCTGTGCCCGACAGAGGCATCGGCTGACACCTCAACCAGTTCCTCACGGAGTTTCCTGATTTGTTTTTGCAGCCGTCGCCGCAAAATTACCGCGACGACGATGGCGACAGCAGCCGCCGCCAGCAAGAACGACAACGCTACCAGGATTAGAATCATGGAGTTCATTCAGGCGCCAATATCAGGGCTCGGGGCCACTGCTGCAAGTACCGCCTGCGGCGACGTTGCAGATACAGTCAGGTTGTGCCGGATGTGATGCCGCTCATTTATCATTTGTTATTATTAGCCGCTCGAACATCGCCGCAGGCGCGACTTCGAGGTTGAAAGCGCCCTACAATTAGGCATCTGTAAGCATATCCCAGTGGCTGAGGCCCACTGCCGTGATTCACCATAATTCGGCGGCACGGCAACCCGAAGGACCTGGAAACCCGGTAAACGACTGAAGCATGAACATCGATTTTGCACGACGACAGATGATTGACCAGCAGGTCCGCGCGTGGACAGTGCTGGATCCGGCTGTTCTTGACGTATTGTCGGTTGTGCCGCGCGAAGAATTCGTGCCCGGAGCGTACCAGTCTCTCGCGTTCGCCGACACGGAGATCCCGCTCGGGCATGGCGAATTCATGATGACGCCAACCGTTGAAGGCCGGGTGCTCCAGGCACTCGATCTGCGCGCGAATGATCACGTTCTTGAGATCGGCACCGGCAGCGGCTTCCTCACGGCCTGCCTCGCGAAGCTGGCCGGTACGGTGACGAGCGTCGATATCCACGCGGATTTTGTGCGCGACGCCGCGCGCAAACTCGCTGGCACCGGCTTCGACAACGTCGAGTTGCAGATCATGGACGCGACCCTTGAATTGCCGGGCAATCGCTACGACGCGATTGCCGTGACCGGGTCGATAGAATCTTTCGATCCGCGCTTCGTCGATGCCTTGCGGCCTGGCGGCCGCCTGTTCGTCGTCGTCGGTTCGCCGCCGGTCATGGACGCACGCCTCGTGCGCCGTTCCGGCAACGGCGACTGGAGCAGCGAATCCCTGTTCGAAACGAGTCTCGGCCCACTTGTTCATGGTACGTTGCCACCGCGATTCGTGTTCTGAAGACGGCGGCGATTTGCGTCCGGGAGAAACCCCTTCGGCGTATGCTGCATCTATGATGTAGCAATGCCGATGCAGCAAGCGGTCGAACTTCGACCCTCGGCAGGCGTCGGATAGCGTAGTAGCGTTGATAATAGCAACTGGTTTAGTGATGTATTAAACTATAACACTTGGATATAGCCCCGCCCCGCACCTCGTGGAATAAAGACGTATGAAAAACCCAATGACTTTCAAGGCATTACTGTTCACTGCGGCGATGCTCGCGGCATCCGTGCCCGGCCAGGCGGCCACGCTGCTGGAGATCTACCAGCAGGCATTGCAGAGCGATCCGCGAATTCACGAGGCCGAGGCGCGCCGTCTCGCTGCGCTGGAGGCGGAGCCGCAGGCGCGTGGCGTCCTGCTGCCGCAGATCGGTTTCGGTGCCGACTGGACCAGGAGCGAATCCTCCGGTTCGGGCATCCAGAATGCGGTGGTGGAGCAACCGGAGAACTCGGGAAATTTCGTCGTGGTGCCGTTCTCGTTCCAGACCGAGGTCGA
>CBDUCE010000049.1:0-15920 GCA_965365575.1 uncultured Gammaproteobacteria bacterium | reverse complement strand
CTCGATTCGGAACCGGATCTCGAGGCCGGACTGTCGATGTGGGAATTGCTCGAGAGGATCGAGCCCAGCGTCATTGGCATGAATCGCCTGGTGGGCACCTACTCGAGGTCGTAAAAGGGCACCGGCATCGCCTGGTCGACAGGAACTTGCCAGGCGATGCCGATGCAGCGGGGGGTATTCAGGAGTGCTTGCCCAGCTTCCGGTTGACCTCGTCGAGTAATGTATCGATCTCTCGTTGCCGGCCTTCGTCGGCGAGCGGTCGATCCGGCCGTTGCGGCGCATTCTTCGCCTTTAACAGCGCCGACCGAGCCGCCTCGTATTCCTTCTGTTCGAGCAGGAATTCGCCGTAAAAGTAATTGGGGTCGATGCCGTCGGGGTTCTCTTGCACCGCTTTCTCGAGGTACTCGCGGGCCAGGTCCTTGTCACCAAAGCCGATGAGTCCGCCCGGGACCTTCGAATAGAGTGTCCCGAGACTCGTGTACACGGATCCGTCGAGCACCGTGGGGTCCATTGCTTCTGCCTTCATGAGCGCCTGGCGCGCTTCCTTTGCCAGGGACATGGCGCCAAAGGGCCCTTTCACGCCGGCATAAGTGCTCGCGACGATGCCCTGCCACACCAGCGCCTCTGCGCGTTCGGGGTTCGCGGCAGCAAGATTGCGTGCATCCTCGAGCAGTGCTTCGAACGCCTTTTTCTGTGTACCGCCCGTCTCCCTGTAGTTGGCTTCTGCCCAGCGGTGCTGGATGTCGTGCAGCGTAGCGCCGAATTGGTCGGCCCTTGCTGCAAGCGATGCCGTCGAGAACACGCCGGCGAGAAATGCAACGGCAAGCAGGCGGCGGATCCGCAGCAGGTTCAATGTTTGGGATTTCGTCATCATTTCACTCCATGAGAAATAGCGGTTGCTTCGTTGCTGCACTCCGGGCGCTCAAGCAGTTGCGCTTGTTTCCGGACGGACCGGTCGACGAGGCCAGGAAGCAGCGCGTTGATCTTGACGAACAGTCGCTCGGGCCAGCCGATGAAACGCTCGCGTTTCCTGCCGGTAATCGCGTCCACTATGTGCCGCGCAACCACGGAAGTGTCGTCGGTGGAAACGCCCGCCAGCTCGTTAATTTCGCGCAGCAGGGGATCGTTCATCTCGGTGTCCGTGCTACGCGGCGCCACGTACACGACTCTCACCGAACTGCCCTGCAGCTCGCGGCGCAATGCCTCGCTGAATCCGTGCATGCCGAACTTGCTGCTGCAGTAGGCGACCTGGCCGGGCAGGCCGATCGAACCGACGATCGAGCCCACATTCAGCACAACGGCATTCTGTTGCTCCTTTAGCAGCGGCAGGAGCTTCTGCGTCAGGAGCATCGGCGCGAGCAGGTTGACGTTCACCACGGCTTCCAGGTCGTGGGCGGCCTGCTTGTCGAACAGGTTGAACCGGTTGACGCCGGCATTATTGATAAGGACGTTGATTCCGCCGTGAAATTCCTGCGCCGCTGCCGCCAGGTGCTGCCGCCCTTCCGCTGTTGCAAGGTCTGCAGTGACGACCTCGACCCGGGTTCCGTACTCCCGCAGCCCGTCCCTGAGTCCGGTAAGCCTGCCCTCGTTCCGGCCGACGAGCAGCAGGTTGGCCCCTCGAGTTGCGAGCAAGGTTGCGGTCTGCAGTCCGATGCCGCCGGTAGCGCCGGTCAGCAACACATTCATCTCGCGACCCTTCATGCGACCAGCCTCAGGTCTTCACGCCGGGTTGCCGCGTGCCGGTCGGGCAACTCACGGAAAATGTTCGCATAGAGGAAGAAGAAGCGCCGGGCGCAGTGCGTGATCGTCGCGTGGTCCTTCGGATCCTCGAAGCGATTCATGAGGCCTTCGAGAAACTGCACGTGCTCCATGTCGATGCTGCCGTGGGATAGCAGGTAGCTGAATGCTTCTTCAGGCAGGCCCAGCGACGTCTGCAACGTGTTTGCTGCCCGGGTTGCGAGGGCGACGCTCGTTCCTTCGAGCACATACACCATGCCGAAGAAACCGACCGGGTCGCGGCGCTGGATCGTGTCCCATGCGTAGCTGACCATGAGCTCGGTCGCGCGGGATGGCTCGCCGTTGCGAATACGTTCGGCATCGGCACCGCAGGCGCGAATGTCGTTGAGAATCCATTTCTCGTGGCCGTACTCATCGTCGATGTAATGGGCAACGGCCTTGCGCAGCCATTCCTGGTCATCACTCAGCCGGCTGCCGCAGGCCATCAGCAGGGGCACGGTCTCTTTCACGTGGAAATAGGCTTCCTTGAGAAACGCGACGTACTGGGGGAGCGTGATCTCGCCACGCAGGGCGTCGACGATGACCGGAGATGAGAAGAGGTAGTCGCGTTCCGTGGCGACCGCGTCTCCCAGGGATTCAAACAGCTTCATGACTCGTCCTTTTTTCACTGATAAAGCGGTGCTTGTGAACGCGGTGTCCATCGATGCCGAACTGAGAATCGTCGGGCATGAGGTATCTCAGGGCGATCGCTTCCCGGCGCGGTTTACCGGTTTCGGTCAGCAAGCCGTTGGCAACGGAAAAAGGCTCGTCGGCAATCACGAAGTCGGCTACTCGGGCATAGTCGGGGAGACCGCGATTTGCGCTCAGAATCGCGTCGGCGACAGACCGCGGAGTAACCGATGGGTCGGCGATGCAAACGATGGCGGTGTTGAATGGCTGTGCTTCGCCGAACACGCAGGCCTGCGCGATTTCCGGCTGGTGCAATAGTTCGGCTTCAGGCCACTCCGGCGAGACATTGCGGCCGAAGCTCGTGATGAAGACGTTCTTCCTGCGGCCGGTGACGTGCAGGAACCCGTCGTCGTCGAGGTGCCCGAGATCCCCCGTCGCAATCGCCGAGCCTGCGTGTTCCGTCTCGCCCAGGTAGCCGAGCATGGACTGGTTCCCGACGAGAATTTCGCCGTCCGGGCTGATGCTCACGTCCACGCCGTCGAGCGGCTTGCCGACGCTACCGGGCCGTGCGGCGCCGGGCCGGTTGAGTGCCACGACCGAGGCGCATTCGGAGAGCCCGTAGCCCTGGAATGCCGGGATGCCGACGGCTGCCGCGTCGTATAGATCCGAGACGGCAACGCGAGCGCCACCCACGGCGACGAACTTCAGCGACGGTACGCCGAGATCGCCGGCTGCCGCGGCCGTCAGTTCGCGCAGCAGTTGTGGCTGCACTATGAGGCTTTCGGCGGCAACGGCGTCTACCGTCTGTTTGAAACGCCGGGCATCGATCCGGCTTGAGCCATACAGTCCCAGCGAGCCCAGAGAGGGGACGTGCACGGTCGTTCCGAGCATCAGCGGGACGTAGACACCCGCGATGTTCTCCAGCAATGTCGCGAGCGGCATGACGCACAGGTGCCGCGCAATGTCGATGTCCGCGAACGCGCCGCAAAGTCTCAGGGCCACCTGGTCGATCGTGTCGGCAGCAAGACGTACACCTTTGGGTTGCCCCGTGCTGCCCGACGTGAACGTGATCTTGGCAGCCGCATCGGCGCACGAATGGTCTGCTTCGATTCCGGGCGGCCGTCGCAACAGGCACAGGTTTTCATGCTCGCTGTCGTGGCGCACGAAAGCGGCCGCGTGCGGAAATCGCTCGCATGACACCTTGTCGAGTATCACCGTATCCATCGAGCTTGCCTCGATGACGTGGCGCACTTGCGACTCGCTGAAGTACGGCGGCAACGGGACGAGCGTCGTGCCGTTCTCCAGCGCCGCCAGGTCCGCGACGATCCAGTCGATACCGTTGTCCGCCAGGAGCCCCGCTATTCGGCAGCGGTGTGCCCGCAAGGATTTTGCGAACCGGTCGACCTTCTGCACGAGTTCCGAGTAGCTGACCTCGCTGCAACCGTCGTGCAGCGCTGCCCGATGGGGAGTCTCCTGCGCCCGCGTGCGCAATGCCGTGATGATCCCGGACATGATCAGAAACCGGCTGTGACAGCTTGCGGCCCGCTGAGCCAGCGGCCACAGGGGTCGTCCAGCTTGCCGAGGATGACAACGGGGTCGAAATCGTAATAGCGGCCCCAGCGGTCGGCAGAGCCGCGGACGCGCTCCTCGTCCGCCCTGGCGAGCGGCAAGCCGTGGAAACCTGTGCGTGCGAGCAATGCCCTGATCCTGTCGGTGCCCGTGAAACACACCCAGTCGAACTCGTTTTCCATGAGGAACGGTACGAGATCCCGGAAGAAACTCGTGACGATGTCGCGGTCGTCGACGACGAACTGGCCGACTTCGGCGATGCGATTCCTGGGCACGCAGGTGCCGGCGGCGCTGGTGATCACGGCTTCGACGGGTACGCTCAGGTAGTTCTCGAGAAAAAGCGTTTCGTCGCTGGCGCGCCGAATGCCGATAACGCCCGTTGCGCCACTGGCGTGCCGGTAGTGGGCGAAGCGCGGCATGAAGCCTTCGATGCAGGCGTCGAAATGCATCCCGAAGCCGGACCGGATTCGCGCTTCGAGCAGCGTGCGCTCCTTCGAATCGTGTTCCACGACCGAGAATGTATTGCGGCCAAGCGTTCCGCGTCCCTGCGGTGCCGGCAATGCCGGCCTGGTGAATTCCGTTTGCTGCATGTCTGGTTTCTCCGGGTCTGTATGCGGACTGTTGCCGCCTTCGAGCCCGTTAGATGAGGGGCGCTGGAAAATCCTTCGGTCGCATTCGGAATGACGGGTAACATAAAGCGAAGGATTTTCCGCGTTTTCGACTCTAAGAACTGAACACTTCGCCAGGGAACTCCACGGTGAGCCAGGAACGACCCCAGATAGAGCAGGACCGATCGCTTGCCCGCCGCGTGGCGGGTGGCGATCAGGGGGCGTTCGACGAGTTCTTTAAAGAGTATTTCCCGCGCTTGTTCCGCTTCACGTTGACCCGTGTCGACAACAACCCCGAACTCGCCGAGGAAGTCGTGCAGCGCACGATGTGCATCGTCGTAAGGAAGATGGGCAACTACCGGGGCGAGGCACTGCTGTTCACCTGGCTGTGCCAGATTTGCCGCAACGAGATGCACGCGGTGTACCGCCAGCGCGGGGAAGAATTCAGGGCCGATGTACCGATCGAAGACCACCCGGCGGTGCAGGCGGCGCTCGAGTCGATCGGGGGCAACGACTTCCATCCCGAGTCGATGCAACGGCGGGATGAAATCGCCGGCTTTGTGCGGGCAACGCTGGAGCATCTGCCGGCGAAATACGCGATCGCCCTGGAGATGAAGTACATCAACGGCAACAGCGTTGCCGAGATCGCGGAGCGGTTAGGTGTCGGCGAGAAAGCAGCCGAATCGGTACTGAGCCGCGCGCGAAGCTCGTTCAAGGACGGCTTCCGCTCACTTTGGGATTTTGAGCCGGGTTTCGTTGTCGACTGAACGACGCCCGGCACGATAACAGCGCAATGCGCAAGAAGGCACAATGAACGACAAGACGAGTCAGGGTTCCGGAACGGATCGCGACGACGAGACGATGCAGCGATTGCTGCGTCTCGCGGGCCCGCGTGCCCCGGTACCCGAGGATATCGCGGCTCGCGTTTATGATCGTGTCCATCGCGAATGGCAGGCCAGCTCGCAGCGGCCCGACGGAGCGCGCGTCTATACCCACGTACGCAAGGAATGGCAGAAAGATACGGCGAGGCGACGCTACCGGCGCTGGGCCGTGCCCGTGGCGCTTGCCGCATCGGTCGTGATTGCCGTGACGATGCTGCTGCAACCGCCGCCGTCGGCGCCGGACAGGATAGCGATCGGAACGATCGCACGGGTGGTCGGCGACACGGGCACGGCCGCACTGCCCGCTATTGGTGAGCCCGTGTATGCCGGTGAGGTCCTGACCACGGGCAGCGGGCAGAAGCTGAGCGTCGTCATCAACAATGCCGAGTCATTGCGACTGGACCAGAATACGACGCTCGCATTCGTCGCGAAGGACGAGTTCCGGCTGGACTCCGGCCGCATGTACGCCGATACGGGTGACTTCATGTACCGGGACGGCGGCCTTGTGATCCATACGGCAATGGGAACCGTAACCGACGTCGGTACACAATTTGCCGTGCAGGTGGCTTCGGAGCAGCTGGACGTGGCCGTGAGAGAGGGCCGCGTGGATATCAGCCGCGGCCCGAGTGAATTTGTCGCCGTGGCCGGCGAGCGGCTGAGCCTCGTCCAGGATGACGCACCGACGGTCGCTGCGATTGAGCCGCACGATCCCTACTGGGACTGGACGGAATCGCTAGCGCCGGCGTTCGATATCGAGAACAAGTCCCTGCTCGATTTCCTGCGCTGGGTGGCCCGCGAAACCGGCCGTGAGCTGGTGTTCGAAGACAACGAACTGCGCATGTCCGCGATGCGGACCGACCTGCACGGCTCGGTATCGGACTTCGGGCCGCTCGAGGCCGCGGAATCGGTGCTCACGGCGACGAATTTCCGTTATCGCATACAGTCGGACAGAATCGTCATCGAACGCTAAAGCGCGTTGGCAGCGCTCAGTGCTTGCTCTAAGATCGCGACATGCGGTCTGCAACTCCCTGTATTGCGGCGCTGGCCCTCGTCGCTGCTTTCCGGCTGGCCGCGGCGGACGTCACCTGGCAAGGCCGGAAACTCTCGGATTACCTCGACTTCCTGAACGACCAGGGTGCGAGAATCATCTACACGAGCGACCTGGTTGCCGACGACATGCTGTTGTCGGGCGAGCCGGCCGGGAGCGCATCAGCGGAGGGGCTGGCTGAACTGTTGCGCGCGTTTGGGCTGACCGTCAAGGCCGGGCCGGCCGATAGTATTCTCGTTGTGCCGCTGCCAACGAAGGGTCAGGCTGTATCGCGCGATGCGGCACCTGCCGACGTGGCAATACCCGAGGTTATCGTGACGTCGAGCCTGCATCGGCTCGAGTACTCGCCGCCCCTGACCCACAGCTATCTCGACAGGGAACTGGCCACGCGAATTCCCACAACGGCCGAAGAGGCCGTGCGCCTCACCAATCGTCTTCCGGGAACCGCCAACGGCGGCGTCTCCTCGCGCAATCACATCCGCGGCGGCGAGGTCAACGAGGTACTTTTCCTGCTCGACGGCCTCAGGCTTTACGAGCCCTATCACCTCAAGGATTTCCAGTCGATCGCAACGATCGTGAATTCGAGCGCGATCGGCGGCATGGACTTTTATACCGGCGCTTATCCCGCGCACTTCGGCGACAGGATGAGCGGTGTGCTGAGCATCGAACTGCGCGAAGCGGAAAAATCCGTGGAGACGGAACTCGCGCTCAGTTTCTTCAATGCCTCCATCGTTTCGCTCGGCACCTTCGGGCGCGAGCAACAGGGTGACTGGCTGCTGTCGGCGAGGCGCGGCAATCTCGATCTCATCGTCGATGTCATCGACCCGGATTTCGGCAGCCCCGATTACCGTGACTTCCTGGGGCACGTGGGCTGGGAGTTCGGACCGCGAGCGGCGCTGAGTGCCAGCTTCCTGGTATCGGATGACAAGCTCGCGCTGGCGGACGCCGCTCGCGGCGAGCAGGCCACGGCCGACTACAGGAACCAGGTGTTCTGGCTGAAGTGGGGAGCGGAGTGGAACGATGCCCTGAGCAGCGAAACGATCGCGGCCGTGAGCGAAATATCCGACACCCGAAATGGCAGCCTCGATCTGCCCGGCATTGTCTCGGGCCGCCTCGACGAAGTTCGGGATTTCCTTGCGCTGGAATTTCGCCAGGACTGGACCTGGGTGATGTCGCCCAACCGGATGCTGCGCTTCGGCATCGACCTGAAGGACCTCGATGCCGAGTACCGGTTATCGTCCGCGAAGACGGTCGAACCACCCTTCGACGGCATCCTCGACAACCAGCCCTCCAGCGCCTTCGAGTTCGATCTCGATCCTGCCGGGGCGCAGTACGCGGCCTACACGGAGTTGCGCTGGCGATTCTCGGACACTTGGACGATCGACCTGGGCTTGCGCTGGGATCAGCAAAATTACACGACGGCGGAGGACGACAAGCAGTACAGCCCGCGCGCAGGCATTCTCTACCAGCCCGGCGATCGTACGGAAATCCGCTTCGGGTGGGGCCAGTATTACCAGGCCCAGGAGATCAATGAACTGCAGGTCAGCGACGGCGTGGCCGACTTCTTTCCCGCACAGCATGCCGAGCACTTCGTCCTGAACCTGCAGCACGCATTCCGCTCGGGCATCAACGCCAGTTTCTCGGTTTACCGGAAAAGCTTTCGTTCGCTGCGCCCCCGCTTCGAAAACAGCTTCAACGCACTGACTCTGTTGCCGGAGCTGCAATTCGACCGCGTCCGGGTCGACGCTTCCGGCGCGGAGGCGCTCGGCGCCGAAGTCACGCTGAACCAGGGATCATCGCAAGAAGACGTGCTCTGGTGGATCGGCTACGCCTGGTCGGAAGTCGAAGATGCCACGCCGGACGGCGACATCAAGCGGAGCTGGGACCAGACACATACGGTGAAGGGCGGCATGAGCTGGCGCTGGGGGCCGTGGAATTTCAGCGCAGCGGGGGAGGTCCACACGGGCTGGCCGAAGACCGTGATGACGGGCGGGATCGCGGCGCTACCGGGCGGCGGCACCGGTCTCGTTCTCGACGTATCGGCAAGAAACGATTCGCGTTACTCTGTTTTTCACGCAGTCGACGTGCGGGTGAGCCGGGAATTCGAGCTGGCGCGCGGCGACCTGACTGCGTTCCTCGAGATTACCAACCTGTATGATAGGGCGAACCCCTGCTGCACCGAGTATTCTGTGCTGCCCGACGGTTCGTTGAACAGCCGCGAATCGAACTGGCTGCCGCTGGTGCCGTCACTCGGCGTCGTCTGGCGGTTCTGAACTCAAAAGGAAGAAACCCATGCTTATCAAGTTCAAGACGACTGCCTCCTATCCCGAGATCACCATGTTCGGCGATGTGGGCTTGAAGCTTCTCAAGATGATGGGGCGACGCGGCACGGTGCCGAGCGCCATCGGTGCAGAAGATATCCCCGCGGCGCTGGCGTTGCTTCGCAAGGGAGTGGCCGATGCGGATGCTGCCCTCGAGGACCAGCCGCCGCACGACGAGGAAGAGGGTGAAGAGCGTCCCGTAAGCCTGCACAATCGCGCGGTGCCGCTCATCGAGATGCTCGAAGCGGCGCAACGTGAGGGCGTCCCGGTAATGTGGGAATAGTGGGCGTCCCCGCCCGTCAGGCGCTGCGGCGGCTCGGCGCCGCGTTGTGGCTTGCGGCAATCGCCAGCACGGCATGCGACGCTTTGCATTGCCGCAGGCGTGCACGGTGACGAGCTGAACGGCGTCGAGATTGCGAGGCGCGCTTTCTCGGGCATCGATGCCGGGACGTTGCGCGGCACCGTCATCGCATTACCGGCGATCAACGCAGAGGGCGTTCGCACCGGTAATCGCTACCTGTCCGACCGGCGTGACCTGAACAGGGCGTTTCCCGGCAGCGAAGGCGGCAGCGTCGCCAGGCTGATTGCTTACCGGGTATTTTCCGAGGTCCTGGTGCATTGTGATGCACTTGTCGATCTGCATACCGCTTCGGACAAGCGCAGTAACCTGCCGCAGATTCGTGCCGATATTTCGGATCCCGAGATCCGGGAGCTCGCAATTCATTTCGGCACGGGCATCGTCATCGCGGGCAAGGGACCCGAGGGCAGCTTGCGCCGCGAGGCGGCGAAAGCGGGCATTCCGTCCATTATTTATGAGGCAGGCGCGCCGCACCGCTTCCAGGAACACGAAATTGCGCGCGGCGTGACAGGTATCGAAAGCGTCGTGGCTTATTTCGACATGGCGGACCGGCCCGAACAGGAGATCCCCGAATCGAGGGTCTACGAGCGCTCGCAATGGGTGCGCGTGTCGAGGCGCGAGGGTGGATTCTTCTTTCCCGAAGCAGCGCTCGGAGACACCGTGAAGAAAGGAGAAGCGCTCGGCCGGATCATCGACCCGCTTACCGACGAGACGCACACCGTAGTGTCGAGCGTGCCCGGCGAGATCATCGGGATGGCGTTCTCGCGACCGGTTCTGCCCGGCTATGCGCTATACCACGTCGCGTGGCACACAGACGACTGAACGGCTTATATGGCCTGCAGGATCGTCCAGATGCCGATGGCGATAAACCCGGCACCGGCGATATAGGACAGGTAGCGAGGGTCGACGTATTGCGACACCACGGAGCCGGCAGCGACCGCGATCAGCGATGAGAGGATCAGCGCGAGCGAGGCGCCCACGAAAACGGTAACGAGGCTGACCGACGGTTTGCTCGCGAACAGGACGGTCGCAAGCTGCGTCTTGTCGCCCAGTTCGGCCAGGAATACGGTTCCAAAGACAACGAAAAGAACTTTCAGATCCATTTTCGAGAGTGCTCGCCATGGTTGTTCGCAGAATGGACAAGTCTAATCCCAGGAGCCGACAAGAGACAGCCGCACCCGGGCTGGCGGATACTCCCTCCCGCCGGCCAGTTTCCGGCTGCTGACCGGCGCATCCGTAAAACTACCTACCTGAAAATTACGCCAATCCCGGAACCCTCTGGCGGGTGAGCCCGTGTAATGACCTGAGCGACACGAAAAATATTCGATCCTGGGCAAAAATTACACAGCCGGGCTACCGGCAAAAGGATATTGAAATGAGCAGAGGGAATAGATTCTTGCTGGTACCGGCGGTGCTGGCGATGGCGCTGATGGCATCCAACGATGCGCAAGCATGGCCAAGCTGCACGGATGTCTTTGCGGCGACCTACCCGAATTCCGCAACCGAAAACGACGGCGGATGCCAGACTTGTCACCGGTCGTCCGGCGGCGGCGGCAATTTCAACGTCTACGGCAACGATATGTTGTCGAACGGCGGCTCGGGAGCAGGACCGGCCTGTACGGGTGTTAATTTCGCTGCCGTGCTGGCGGCCATCGAGAACCTGGATTCCGACGGGGAAGGCAATTCGAATCTCGTTGAAATCAACGCAAATACGCAGCCTGGCTGGTGCGACACGCAGAACGCGAGCTGCAGCAATTCCGGCGGGACGCCGCCAGCCGTGACCCTCGACCCGGAGCCTGCGTCCGCCGCGAACAACCCGCCGCTCGCTGATGCCGGCGGGCCTTACTCGGGTGAGGCCGGCACGACCCTGATCCAGTTCGACGGCTCCGGATCGAGCGACCCCGACGGGGATGAACTCGGTTTTGCCTGGGACTTCGGTGACGGCAATACGGCATCCGTCATGATGCCGACACACACCTACTCGAGGGCCGGGAACTACGACGTCAGGCTGGTGGTCGACGACGGCCAGGGCGGCAGTGATTCTGCCATGACCTCGGCCGCGATCTCGACGCCGCCCGCCAACATCGCGCCGGTTGCGGACCCGGGCGGCCCGTACTCGGGCGTACCCGGACAGGCGATCGCCTTTGACGGTTCCGCGTCGGCTGACCCGAACGGCGACGCGCTGACCTACAGCTGGGACTTCGGCGATGGTTCGACCGGCAGCGGTGCGACGCCGACGCACAGCTATGCAGCCTCGGGTACCTACGAGGTTAGCCTCGTCGTGAACGATGGCGAACTGACCAGCGCAGCCGCGACTACGACGGTCGACGTAGTGGACGTTGTTGCGGGGCAGCCGGACGGCGCGGCGCTATTCGAGGCCAACTGCGCGATGTGCCACGGCGATCCCTGGGAGGGCCCGGCGGTCGACGACGAGCTGTCGGGGCTGAGACGCGTCGGCGGCGCGCGCAGTTGCAACATCGCCGGCTCGATTTTCGGCACCAGCGTGTTCCCGAACGGCGTTCCCGCGATGCAGTTCCTGCAGGGGCTGACGGACGCCGAAATCGGGATGATGGCGGAGTACCTGAACTCTCGGGATACGAGCGGTGAGCAGCGCTACGTGACCACCTGTGCCGGCTGTCACGGCAATGACGGCTCCGGCGGACGGACCGGCGAAGACGTGCACGGCGATTCGGCGGACGAGACCTGGGAGGCGATCCTCGACGAAGAAGAGATGAGCTACCTCGCCTGCATGCCGCGCTCGGACATCGACTCGATAGCCGATTTCCTCGCAACCCGCGATGACGACTTCGACGACGACGGCATCAGGGATGACGATGACAGCGACGATGATGGTGACGGCATCGACGACGATGTCGACAATGACGACGACAACGACGGCCGCAGCGACGAGGACGAACGTGAAGACGGTACCGACCCGCGTGACGACGACAGCGATGACGACGGCGTCAATGACGGTGACGAGCACGAGGACGGCACCGATCCGCGCGACAAGGATACCGACGACGACGGTCTCGACGACGGCGACGAACGCGACCACGGCACCGACCCGAAGGACCCGGACTCGGACGATGACGGCAAGTCGGACGGTGACGAAGTCAACGTGCTCGGCACGGACCCGCTCGCTGCCGATTCGCCGGCCGCGGACGACGGTTCGGGCGGTGGTGGAACCACCGGGTTGCCGATCCTGCTGACGCTGCTCGTGTTCCTGCGCCGCAGACAGTACCGGTAATCGCTGACTCCGGCCGGGGTGGGCCGCATGGCGGTCCACCCCTTTTCCGTTGTGATGCCGGGAGGGAAGCTGCTAATTTAAAGCATTCGAGGGATCGCGCGCGGAAGCGCGACCGGGTATCCAATGGCAGCAAATTGAGAATCAGACGCCAACATTCACTCGGCGTCGAGGAAGCCAGGCAACGGGTCGACCAGGTTGCCGAAGAACTCGGCGGCAAACTGGGGCTCACCTCGGAGTGGGAGGGCGACCACCTTTGCGTACACGGCAAGGGTGTCTCCGGACGCATACTCGTCTCCGACGACAGCGTCGAAGTGCATGTTCACGTCGGCTTCGCCATGATGATGCTGCGCGAGCCCATCCGCTCGGCGATCGAGAATTCGATCGACCACTACATCGCCTGACCCGGCGTTCCGTTACGAATGCCTGGCCCGGCGGTACGCCGTTACCAGGAAGCGCGCCGCAAGCTCGACGGTGGCAAAGGTCCTCAGCGAGTAGTAGATATCGCAAGCGTGCTGGGCACCGGGCAGCTCGGCATACCCGACGGCGTGCTTCGAGTGCTCGCGAAGCCTGGACGCGAATTCACGCGCCTCGGCCGCCGGCGTCAGGCTGTCGCAATCGCCCTGCACGATGAGCCAGGGAATCGATGCGCGCTCGACGTGGTCCATCGGCGACGCGGCATGGAAACGCTCGGGCTCGGTATCGAAGAATGCCTTGACTACGTGTGGCCCGATAAGGCGATCGAGGAATGCAGAACCATGCACGCCGAGGCGGTTCGTGAGGTCGTACACGCCGTAGAAGGTGACGATGGCCTGCGCCGAGTCGCCGGTGAGCGCGGTCATCGCGGCGATGTGGGCGCCCGCCGAATTGCCGGCGATCGCGATGAAATCCGGGTCCACGCCATACTCGTCCGCGTGTTCGCGCAACCAGGCGACGGCGCTTTCCGCGTCGACGACATGGTCGGGATAGGTCGCGCCCGGGCTTAGCCGGTAATTGGCGTTGGCGCAGACCCAGCCGAGGGTAGCGAGGTGATTGCAAAGCGGCAGTCCCTGCGCGCGCTTGTCACCGAGGACCCAGCCGCCGCCGTGCAGGAACACGAGGCCCGGCCGCTTGCCGGCGTGACCGGATCCGCTGTAGATGTCCATGGTAAGAACGCGGCCGTCGCGCTGCGCGAAGGGCACGTTTCGAAGCACCGAAACCCCGTCCCGCACAAGGGGCGCCGGATTCAGGAACAGGCGCCTCGGTATGCGCTCGACCTCGTCGAGTTCGAGTTCGGCCGCGACGGCGTCCGCGACCGACGCGGCCCGCAGGCTGGGGAGCCACAACACGAACAGCACCGCGCTGGAGGCGAGCGTCAGCAGCAACGCCAGTCTGCCGGGCAAGGTCTCGAGCGCGCCGCCCAAAGCAAAACCGCCGGCGACCAGGAGCGCCAGGCCGATGTGAAAAAGCGCGAGATCCAGCGTGAGGAACGCCAGAAACCAGCTCGGCACCAGCGATATCGGACCGCGAGACGGCCTCGCCGCATTGAAGACGATCGCCGAGCCGGCAAGGGAGACGAACAGGAACAACCAGCCTGCCATGGAGTTTCTTCGTGGACGCGTTGCAGCGGAGTAGCGATTGTGGGCGCAGTGACCCGGCTACATCAAGTAATGGCCGTCACGTTTCGCGCTGGCGTTGCCACATCGCCACGAATGTCATACCGGACGGCGAGAGGCGGAAGTTGCCGTAACCGTCCGTCGATCCGATCACGGTGTCCAGCATCCGGTTGCGGCGCAGCTTGTCGATGCTGCGCTGGACCTCGGACGGGCGCAGCCTGAATTTCTCGGCAATCTCCGGCGCGGACGTCGCAAGGCCGGGTCCGCGCGCGGCGGCGGAGCGCAATACGGCCAGGTCGAGATCGTCGAAATCGATCTCGGGCACCGCGTCGATGCCGTCATCCTGACGGTCTGGAACGAACTCACGCAGCCGACACACTATCAGTGTCTTGAGGTTTCCCGCCGCCTGCCGGATCCGGTACCAGGCCGTGTGAACCAGAGCGATGAAGTTACGCATGAAGCTGCGGCCATAACGGTACAGCCGCCACGCGACGATAGACATCAGCAACCAGAAGAATCCCGAGATAACGACAGCCGCCATGATCGAATCGCCGTTGCCGGTGACGCCCCAGTTCGCGGCCGTAACCGGCGCGAGTTCGGCAAATTTCGACAGCACGAAGTCCCCGGGTACGAGGTAAGCCTCGCGGACGAGGGCGCCGAATTCGCGAAGAGTGTTGAGCCAGTTACTGATCATGTCCGTGTGACTGAAACTATGCGGTGATCGGAACCGCTGCACAGTGACGGGATTCACACTACCGCTATCCGTGGATTTGCGGCGCAGTTCACAGATAAACCGGCCGGTTTACTAAACACTAGCGACTGTCCGTTATTCAGCCGTGACAACGCTGGATGGCGGCGATTGCATACGGATTATGTAATACAAAAAGGGACTTAATACGATGTCGAGACTTATTCGCACAATCATGTTGCTCGTACTTGCCAGCGGCCCGTTCGCGACAGGTGCGGCGCAGGACATTTCGCGGGACGACATGCGGAGTCTGGACGGACAGGTCCAGGAAATTAAGTCCGACGTCCTCAGCATCGCCTCCGATCTCAGCAATCTCGAGGAGCGGCTGCTCTATCCCTCGAACACCCAGGTGGCGCTGTTCGTGGCCATCGACGATGACGAGGATTTTCGTCTCGATGCCGTGAAGATCGAGATCAACGGCGAGCTCGCGACGCATCACATATACAGCTTCAAGGAACTCGAGGCCCTGCAGAAGGGCGGGGTGCAGCGCATCTACACCGGCAACGTGCCGACCGGCGATCACCAGCTCAGCGTCACGATGATCGGCAAGCTGAAGAACGGCACGGAATTCAACAAGACAGATCAATTCTCGTTCGCCAAGGGCGTCGAGCCCAAGGCGCTCGGTATTACGCTGGCCGGTCCCGGCCTCGGCAAGACCGGGATTCAGCTCGGAGACTGGTAGTCCATGTATCGAGCATCGATCCCGGGAATCGGGCTCCTGCTGATCGCCAGCCTGGTAACGAGCCCCGTTCAAAGTGAAGAGCTGAAGGACCTGTACTTCGGCGAGGCGCTCTATTACGCGCACCAGGGCTACTATTTCGAGGCGCTGGAGCGGCTCGACACGGAAGTCAGTCAGCACAACGGGCTCGACGAGCCCGAACTCGACACCCTCTACTACCACATGGACGACGCGGAGTTTTCGCTCGGCGACTTCGAGCTGCGGTACCGCATGCATCATCGTGCCGGCCGCGCGATCACGGCGGTGCTCGAGGGCGCCGTCGACGAAGTCGTTCGAAACGACGCAGCCTACCGCCTTGCCCGAATCCACTTTCAGAAAGGGCAGATGGAAGATGCCCTGCTCGCACTCGAGCGCATCGACGGCAAGATTCCGGAATCCATCCGTGAGGATATCGAGTTCC
>CBDUCE010000048.1:0-16062 GCA_965365575.1 uncultured Gammaproteobacteria bacterium | reverse complement strand
AACGCCGTGAAGTACGCCGACTACGCGATCGGCCGCTTCTTCGGCAAAGCGCGGCAATCGAGCTACTGGGACAACACGGTCTTCCTGGTGGTCTCGGACCACAATTCCAGGGTGTACGGCAGCGATCTCGTGCCGATCGAGCGATTCCACATCCCCGGCCTGATCCTGGGCGGCAGTATCGAGCCGCAGAGGTGGACGCGTGTCGCCAGCCAGATCGATCTTCTGCCCACCCTGCTGTCGCTTGCGGGTGTCAGCGGCGTACACCCGGCGCCCGGCATCGACCTGACTCGCCCGGACATCGACTCGATACCCGGACACGCGGTCATGCAGTACGGCGACACGCAGGCCTACCGCCTGGGTGACACGGTGGTCATCCTGCGCAAGGGGAAGCCGGCGGAAGGGTTCGACTACGTAGACCATCGGCTGGTGAAGACAGACGTCGACCCCGGGATTGTCGAGCACGCAAAAGCCTTTGCCGCCTGGCCGTCGATCGCGTATCGCAGGCAGCTGTATCGTCTGCCAGCGGAGAGCGCCGAGCCTTCTGGCGCCACCGCCGCTTTGTGAGCGGACCGGGCGGAAGGCATCCCTGAATTAGAAATTACTGTAATTAATTTCATTAACTGATTGTTTTAAATAGGTTCTTAATGCCTTCCGTGCTGCAGAAGACCTCGGGTTGCCGGGTTGCGGGCACTCCGTGACCTGCGTGGCAAACGGCCCACGGCCTCCATATACTCGGGCCGATGAAGAAAAAAGACCGTCTGCTCGGCATGGACCGGGACATTACCCGGCGCGACTTCATCCACGACTTTTCGCTTGCGGGCCTGGGCCTCGCACTACCGGGCGGACTGGCAGCGCATGCGGCCGGTAATGCGCCAGCACCGCTCGCAGGGAACTACCCGCCGGTTCGCACCGGGATGCGGGGATCGCACCCCGGCGCGTTCGAGGTCGCCCACGCGCTGGCGCGTGAGGGGAAGGCCTTCCCTGCCCCGACCGACCTGGATGAGACCTACGATCTCGTGGTGGTCGGCGGCGGCATCAGCGGCCTTGCCGCCGCCTACTACTACCGCAAACGCTTCGGCCCGGGCGCCAGGATCCTGATCCTCGAAAACCACGACGACTTCGGCGGGCACGCGAAGCGCAATGAATTCCACCAGGGCGGCCGCATGCGGCTCTCCTGGGGCGGCACGATGAACCTGGAATACCCCTACTTCAGCGACGAAGTCAACGAGCTGCTGGGCGAGCTCGGTGTGGATATCGGCACGCTGCTCGAGGGCTACCATTTTCGCTACGGCAGCGGCCCGAAGGGCAAGCACGCGATGTTCTTCGACGCCGAGACCTTCGGCCGCGATGTGCTGGTGCAGGATTTCAGCTTCCGCGCCGGGCGCGAGACCGACCTGGACGACGCGATCGACCGGTTCCCGATCAGCGAAGCCTCGCGCGCGTCACTGAAGAAATTCTACTCGCGGCGCGAGAACGTGTTCGCCGGCAAGAGCGAGGGCGAGGTCAAAGCGTTGCTCCGGCGCATCAGCTACACGGACTTCCTCAAGCAATACGGCGGCCTGACGGACGAAGCGGCCGATCTGTTCATACGCGTGACCCACGGCTACGCAGGCGTGGGCGCCGACAGCCTGTCTGCCGCCGAGTGCATCGGCGCCAGCGTGCCGATCATGCACCTGCTCGGCTCCGAGCACCTCAGCGGCTCCGGCGCGACCGATGCCGGCGGCGACGTTGCGATGTTCCCCGACGGCAATGCCTCGATTGCACGCCTGCTGGTCCGAGCCCTCATTCCGGGCGTGGCTCCCGGCGCGGACGCCTCTAACCTCGCGCTTGCGCACTTCGACTACGGAAAACTCGACGAGCCTGGCGCGCCCGTACGGCTGCGCCTCGAATCGACGGTCATCAACGTCGCGAACCACGAAAGCGGCACTCGGGTCACCTACGTCAACGACGGCCGCGTGCTGCGTGTCAACGCGAAGCATACGGTGCTGGCCTGCTACCACGCCATCATCCCGCACCTCTGCCCCGCGCTTCCCGGGGAACAGAAGGAAGCCCAGAAATACCAGGTCAAGCGGCCGCTGCTCGTCACCAACGTCCTGCTCCGCAACAGCAAGGCTATCGACAAGCTGGAGCTCTCGGGCGCTTACTGCCCGGGACGCCTGCACGGGGCGGTCTGGGTCGTGAAGGGCGTGGATACAGTTGGCTACAGCCACGAATGGGACGACACGGGCACCGTGCCGATCATGTTCTGGGGTTCCGTAACGCCGCCCGATTCCAGCGTCACGGTGAAGGAGCAACACCGCGCATCACGCGCGAAACTCCTGGCCATGACCTTCGAAGACTTCGAGCGCGAGGTTCGCACGGTGCTCGACGGCATGCTCGGCCCGGCGGGCTTCGACGTCCAGGAGGATGTCCTGGCCATCACCGTCAACCGCTGGCCGCACGGTTATGCCTACGGCTACCTCGACCTGTGGGACCCGGAGTGGCCCGACGGCCAGGCGCCGCATGAGATCGCCCGCCGGCCTTTCGGCAATATCGCGATCGCCAATGCGGATGCAGGCGCGGAGGCCTATACGCACGTCGCGATCGACGAAGCGCTGAGAGCGGTGGGGGAACTCGGCGGCCGGTAAACCCATGCGGTTGCGCCGCCCACCCTGACGACGGCTGTCAGGGACGACTTCAGCAAGATTGTGCGCAAGTCGATATAATTTATTTATCGTTAAATTACAGATAGTTATTAGTTATTTATTATCCGTTTTGTCATATTATTGCGCGCTAGATTTGAGCCAGTTCTCAGCTTTCCATTTCACGCTCGCCCGAGGTGCTCAAATTGTGACATTCAGCGACCCGCCAGGCGCCGCAAACAGGCAGGATTGAGCGCTAGTTTATCCATGGACGGGATCTGCCTATGTGGCTGCCGAAACCGATCTACGAGAGAACACTGCAACTGTGGCTCTTGATGGCCATATTATTCATCGTTCTCGGCCTTTACATCGGCTTCGCGTATCCGCTCACGTATTTCTACCTTCTGCTTGGTGTCGTCTGCGGCGTGCGCGGCTTACAGGTCTGGCGCATGCGTTCGAGTTACCGGCGAGAAAAGGCCGGAAACGGCGACATCGGCGGCGATTCTCTTGCCGACCAGATGCCCAACTAACACGACTCACGGAACCAGATCATGTGGATCCCCAAGCCCATCTATGACCACGCACCGTCCTTCTGGCTACTGCTCGGCCTGTTGTTTCTCGCCGGGGGCGTCTACCTGAATTTTCCCGATGCGCTGCGCGTGGCCTATTTCGTGTTTGCCACGTTTTGTTGTGGTCACGCGGTCTGGACGTTCCTCGCGCGGCGCCGGTTCCGCCGCCAGGCCGAAGCGGTCGAAAGCACCGAATCTTAGCCGGTTCGCCGGATTTGGGTTACCCTAGGCGGTAATGCACAAGACCCATTCCGAATACTCCTTTGCCGAAGAGCTGTTTCACGCCATCAGTCACGGCGCCGGCGTGATCCTCAGCATCGCGGGCCTCTCGTGGATGCTGTACGTGTCAATCGAGGCGGCCGACCCGTGGCGCATCTCAGCCAGCATCGTGTATGGCGTCAGCCTGATTGCCCTCTTCCTGGCTTCGACGGTTTACCACGCCATGCATACGTCCCGGCACCGGCAATTCTTCAAATTGCTCGATCACTGCGCGATCTATGTACTGATCGCCGGAACTTACACGCCCTTCCTGCTCGTGGCCATGCGGACGACCACGGGCTGGTGGCTGTTCGGCACCATCTGGACGCTGGCAACCGCCGGAATCCTGACCAAGCTCTGGTTCCGCGACCGCTTTCCGAAACTTGCCCTTGCCGGCTACCTCGTCATGGGCTGGCTGGTCGTCATTGCGCTGCCGCAGGTGGCAGACGCGGTCGGATCCGACGGCATGCTCTGGATGGTCGCTGGCGGGCTGAGCTACACGATCGGCGCCGCATTCTATGCCGCGAAGCGCCTGGCCTTCGGGCATGCCATCTGGCATGTCTTCGTATTGCTCGGCGGGATCTGCCACTTCCTCGCCGTTATCTGGCACGTACTCCCGGTATCCCCCGCCCTCGCTGTCACGGGCTGACAAACCGACACCATAGCGGTCTTCCACGACGAGCCGCGCGCGTCCGCGATATATGATTGGCGCATGCGATCGAGTCTGTCCTGCCTGTTATTCCTGCTGGTTCTGGCGACGCGGTCTGCGGCGGCGGAAGACGGCCGCCCCGACCCGCTGTTCCAGAGCCACGACACGCTGAACGTCACGATATCCGCGCCACTGACGACCCTGGTCCGTGACCGCCCGACGGAGGAGTACCTGCAGGGCTCGCTCTCCTACGCCGGCGGCAGCGGCGAGATCCAGAGGCTGGATATCAAGGTCCGTGCACGCGGGCATTCGCGCCACGCGATCTGCGACCTCCCGCCCCTGTGGCTGAATTTCAAGAAGTCGCAGGTAAAAGACACGCTGTTCCACAAGCAGGACAAGCTGAAACTCGCGGTGCATTGCCAGGATTCCGAGCGCTACGAACAGACCCTCCTGCGCGAATACGTCGCTTTCCGCGTGCTTAATCTCGCTACGCCGAAGAGCTTCCAGGTGCGTCTGTTACGCGTAACCTGGGTGGATACCGAGGGGCAGCGCGAGCAGCAGGTCCGCTACGCCTTCCTTCTGGAACACAAGAACCGCCTCGGCAAACGCATCGACCGGAAAGACCTCAAGATCGACGAGACTTCCGTCGCCGCGCTCGATCCGAAGCACCTCAATCTGACGTCGGTATTCCAGTTCCTGATCGGCAACCTGGACTTTTCACCGATCGCGAAGTCGGAATACAACGAGTGCTGCCACAACTACGTGCTGTTCTCCAACGACAGGGACCTGCTCGTGGCGATCCCCTACGACTTTGACCAGTCGGGTATTGTCAGCGCACCGTACGCACTGCCGGGACACCAGTTCGGCATCCGTTCGGTCCGGCAGCGTGTCTACCGGGGCCGGTGCCAGAATAACGACTACGTCGAAGGGTCGATCGATCGATTCAAGGCCGTACGCAACAACGTCTTTGCCCTGATCGAGACGCAGGACGGGCTGACGCCCAAGGTCCGAAAGATACTCGCCAACTACGTGCAGCAGTTCTACGATATTGCCGACGACCCTCGCAGGGTCAAGGGCCAGATGATCAAGCAGTGCATTCAGTAGGCGCAGAAGGCACCGGCTGCTCATTCTGATCCAGTATGCGGGCTTCCGCCGTCCGGCTGTAGACGGACCATCGTCTCCATACGCGCGTCAGCGGGATACCCAGGTCGCGCAATGCCGCACGGTGATCGATAACGACCACGAGCCCCGCGGCCAGCATCAGCGCGCGCCAGGTGATCATAAAGAGGCGCCGATGTGCATTGGTTCGCATCTGCGCCCGAAGAAAGTCGCAGTGAAATCCAAGGTGCGCCTTCTCGTCGGTGGCGATCTCGCGAAGTACCGCTTTCAGTTCGCTGCCGGCAAGTCCCGTAGCCAGTAACTGGTAGTAGCAAATGCCAATCACTTCGGCCGCGAGCAGCACCATGATCTTGAGCCGCAGCCCGATCAGGCGCCGGCCGAAGATGAACAGCCGGGCCGTCCAGTTCCTCTCGATCAGCCTGCCCTGCAACGCGCGCACGCAGCAGGCCAGGAGTTCCGCGTGCCGGTGCTCCTCGGCCACGAACAACGCGATGGCTTCGGCGTAGTCTGCATCGAGCGACGCAAGCCGGCTGTGCCGAGCCTGCTCGATGACCGAGCCGCCGCCCGATTCGCCAAGCTGAAAGATGGCGAGCGAACGCGCGACCGAGGCCGGTACTCCGGCCAGTTGCGGATCGTCCGCGAGAAGGCGGGCCGCCGGGCGATGCCGCCTGGCGGCGAAAAACGCTCTCCATTGGGCCCAGCCGGGGTTTTGTTCTGCCATTCGACCGCTCCATTTCGATACCACGAAACGGTTGTATCCCCTGAACCTGGCGGTCCCGGGGATACAATGTGTCGAATTGTGGCGGCGCTCAGTCGCCGGCTTTGAGAACTTGCGGGTATTCCGGTTTCCAGCGGTACGCACCGATGTGCTGTTCGAGCGCGTCGACGTCCGTGAACGTGGCAACGCCATCGGCGATCGCCTGCCTGGCAACAGCCAGGCCGACGATTCCGCAGATATTCCAGAGTTCGTCCACCTTCGGCATCAGGCAGCGCTCTTCGATGGTCGACTCCTCCAGTGCGTGTGCGAGCGCGGTCGACGACGCCCCGATCATCGAGCCGGTAATCTCCGTGGCGCCGCTCACGATCGTGCCGAGACCGATGCCCGGGAACACGAACACGTTGTTCGCCTGCCCGATCCTGCGTTTCTCCCCACCGACTTCGACGGGATCGAACGGACTGCCGGTGGCAACCAGGGCGGCACCATCCGTCCACTTCATGATGTCGGCAGGCGTGGCCTCGCTGATATCGGTCGGATTGGACATCGGCATTATCACCGGATGCTCGCTGTGCCGGGCTGCGTTGCGGACGACCTCCTCGGTGAAGCTGCCTGCCTGCCCCGAGGTGCCGATCAGCACGTTTCCCTTGTACGCATCGACCACTTTTGCCAGGTCCTTCCGGTCCGGTCCGGCGAGCCCGATTTCGTCCAGCCACTCCGCGGGCCAGGCGAATTCGCGTTTATTCTTGTCGAGATCGTCGCGATCCTCGCTCACGATGCCGCGGCTGTCCAGCGTGATGATTGCGCGCCTGAGCGCCTCGCCCTCGACGCCTTCCTGCTGCAACTGCCGACGGATCTGCCGGGCAATGCCGACGCCCGCCGCGCCGGCACCGTAAACAACCGTCCGGCTTTCGCTGAACGGCTTCCCGCTGATGCGTGCGGCCGCGTGCATGCCCGCTGCCGCTACCGCGCCGGTCCCCTGAATATCATCGTTAAAGGACGGCAGGTTGTTGCGGTGCCGATCAAGGACCTGGAAGGCGATGTCCTTGTGGAAATCCTCCCATTGGATGACGACGCTCGGGAATACCTTGCGTGCGGCCGCTACGAACTCGTCGACGATAGCGAGGTAGGCGTCGCCGCGCAGCCGATGCTGCCGCCACCCGAGATACCACGGATCCTCGAGCAATTCCTCGTTGTCCGTTCCGACGTCCAGGCTGATCGGCAACGTGCGCGCGGGATGGATGCCCGCCCCGACGCAGTACAGCGCCAGCTTGCCGATACTGATCGCCATGCCGCCGATACCCTGGTCCCCGATACCGAGAACCGCTTCGTTGTCCGTGACAACCATGAGTTCGACGTCGCTGAACGGCGCGGAGTCGCGCAGGACCTGCTCGATGCGTCCGGCGTAGTCCGGCGTGATGAATATGCCGCGCGCCCGCCGATAGACGTGCGAAAAGAAATGCGAGGCCGCGCCGACGGTTGGCGTGTACACCACCGGCATCAGTTCTTCGAGATGCTTGCTCAACAGCTTGTAGAACAGCACCTCGTTGCGGTTCTGTAACAGGCCGAGGTCGATATTCCGGCCAACCGGGTCCTTGTTGAAGCAAATGGTGTGATAGGTGCGGTCCGCCTGCATCTCGATATCGTTGTGTTGCGGCGGCAGCATGCCTTCGATGCCGAAACGGCGGCGCTCTTCCGGTGTGAAGGCGATACCTTTGTTATAGATGGGGGCACGCAATAATTCGGTCCCGCTAAGGTTAACCCGTACCTTGTCGCCATCGGGCGTTCTGATCAGTTCGAACTTGTCCATGGTTGTGCCTGTCATCCGTGTGGATGACCCGCACTACACGCCGTGTCATTGTCGGTGTCAACCGTGGTCTACCCGTATGCCCGGTAAATTTCCTCAGGTTCGGCTACGGGCACCGGTGGGCGGAGCGCACTGAGAACGCGATACGCTGGCGGGGTAATCGCGTGTCCGAAGTCGCCGCCCGAGCGGCCTAGACGACGCCGGCTTTCTTCAGCGGCAATTCACGCACGCGCTTGCCGGTGGCGGCGAAGTACGCATTGACGATGGCCGGCGCAACCGGCGGCACGCCGGGTTCGCCGACACCACCCGGTGGCGCATCGACCTCCATGATGTGCACGTTGATCGCTTTCGGGACCTCGCTCATGCGAATCACCGGGTAGGTGTCGTAATTGCCCTGCTCGATTACGCCGTCTTTGGCCGTGATCTCGCCGAGCAACGCGAGACTCATACCGAAGATGCCAGCGCCTTCCATCTGCGCGACCACCCGGTCGGGATTCACGACGAGCCCGGCATCGATCGCGAGCCACAGCTCCTCGACGTGCAGCTTGCCCTTACCGTCGACGCGCACCTCGGCAACAGCGCCGACCGTACTCAGGAACGAGCGGTGCACCGCGATGCCGAGGCCGTGGCCCTCCGGCAGCTCCCTGCCCCAGCCGGCCATCGACGAGACTTTCTCGACGACCGCCTTGTAGCGCGCCGTGTCGATCGGGTGAACGTCGAGCGACTGTCCGTAGTTGGAATACTCCGCGCCGTCCTCGGTGGGATCGACCTTCCTCGACGGGCCGGCGAGGCGCAGCAGGTAGTCGCGCGGATCGGCACCCGCCTCGTGGGCGAGTTCATCGGCGAAACTGCAGACGGCAAAGGCATGGTAAACGTTACAGACGGAGCGCAACCAGCCAATACGCACGTGCGCCTTCGCGTCGCCCGATTCCAGGCGCATGTTCGGGATGGCGTAGGGATTGTCGATCATCCCGAGCCCCAGCTCGAATATCCCCGGGCCGGTGGCTTCGGCACTGAACGTCGAGCCAATGGACGGAAATACGCTGCGGTGCAGCCACCCGGTCGTGTTGCCCTCGTCATCGAGGGCACCCTTCAGGTACTGCGCGCTGACCGAGTGGTAATAGCCGTGCCGGATATCGTCTTCGCGCGACCACGATACCTTCACCGGCTTGCCGGTCTTCTTGGCGAGCCAGGCGGCTTCTGCCGAGAAATCGGCCTTGGACTTGCGCCCGAACGCGCCGCCCAGCAATGTGACATTCACCCTGACCTGCGACTTGTCGATCCCGAGCAGGGTCGCCACCGTACCCTGGACAGACTGCGGGTCCTGCGTCGCGGCCCAGATTTCAACGCTGCCGTCCTCGTGCATTTTCGCTGCGGCTGCCGGCGGCTCCATCGGCGCGTGTGACAGGTGCGGTGCGTAGTAGTCGGCCTCGATCACCCGGGCCGCATTCCCGAAGGCAGCGTTCACGTCGCCACGGTTCAGCACCGTCTTGCCGTCCTTGTGCGACGTTTCGACGAGCTGTTGCCGGTAGCTTTCCGAGTCGTACTGCGTGTTCAGGCCCGTATCCCATTCGACTTCGAGTGCCTTGCGCCCCTGCTCCGCCGCCCAGGTATTGCTCGCGAGTATGGCAACGCCGCCGAGCGGGTTGTACGCGGGTGGCGAAGTGCCTTCCGGCATCGTCACGACCTGCTCGACACCCTTGACCTTCAGCGCGGCGGCATCGTCAACCGACCGGACCTTGCCGCCGAAGACCGGGCAGCGCTCGATGGAGGCATAGAGCATCCCGGGCAGCACCGTGTCGGTACCGTACATGCCCGTGCCCGTCGTCATGGCCACACCGTCGATCAGGTCCATGGACTTGCCGATGTAGCGGTAATCGGCCGGATCCTTGAACGTTACGTCCTCCGGCACCTCGAGTTCGGCGGCCGAGGCGACGAGATCCCCGTAGGCGGCGGAACGGCCGCTCGCTTCGTGGTGCACGGCATGGTTGCGCGCCACCAGTTCCGAGGCCGGCACGCCCCATTCCATCGCTGCAGCTGCAATCAGCATTTCGCGTGCCGATGCACCCGCGGTTCGCAGCAGGTCGAAGTGCTTGCGGATGCTCGTCGAGCCGTCGGTATTCTGGTCGCCGTATTTCGGATCGCCGAGCGCCTGCAGCAGCTCGATGCGGCCCCAGTCGGCTTCGAGTTCGTCCGCAATCACCTGTGGCAACGACGTGCGGATACCCTGCCCCATCTCGGAACGGTGGCAGTAGATCTCCACCACGTCGTCGTCCCGAATGTTCACGTAGACGTTCGGTGCCACGCTGCCCGCGTCGGCTGCGTCACCGCCGCGCGGGATTCCGAGCGTCATCGCGAACACGAGACCGCCACTCGCGACACCGGTCTTCTGCAGGAAATCGCGCCTGCTCAGTTTCTCCAGCCCGCTCATGACTCACCTCCCGCAGCGCGGTGAATCGCCTTGCGAATTCGGGTGTAGGTACCGCAGCGGCAGATATTGCCGCTCATCGCCGTGGCGATTTCCTCGTCGCTCGGGTTCGGGTTGCGCTTCAGCAGAGCGACGGCCGTCATGATCTGTCCCGACTGGCAATAGCCGCACTGCGGCACGTTGAGTTCACGCCAGGCTTTTTGCACCGGGTGGTTGCCGTCCCCGGACAGCCCTTCGATCGTGGTCACCGACATGCCGGCTGCCGACGACACCGGGAACGCGCAGGACCGCACCGGGTTGCCGTCGACGTGCACGGTGCAGGAACCGCACAGTGCCTTGCCGCATCCGTACTTGGTGCCGGTGAGACCCGCGATATCCCGTATCGCCCACAACAGTGGCATTTGCGGGTCGACGTCGAGCGACTGTGGTTTGCCGTTCAGGGTGAATTCGATAGCCATCGTGCGTCCTCGGGTAGCAGCCAGAGCGATGGTCTAATCATAACAGCCGCGCGTTTCGGCCGCACAACGTGGCCAATCTGTGAACACCGCGGGGGCAACACGCGCCGCTGCAGCGGATAATGACGGGATGTCTTACGGACTGCAGCTATTGCCCGTGCTTTTGCCCATCCTGTTCTGGGGCTTCTACCATTACCACAAGGACCGGCACCTGCCGGAGCCGGTCAGCAGCCTCGTGCTGGCGTTCGGCCTCGGATTGCTTTCTGCCGCCATATCCCGCGCGCTCTACACTGCGCTCGGCTGGGCGTCGCTGCGCTACGACGCCATCGCTCTCGCCGACGGCAACACGCTGGGTCTGCTGGCCTACTCGATGCTCGCGATCGGACCCGTCGAGGAACTCGCCAAGATGCTCCCGTTCCTGGCGCTGGTGCTGTGGCACCGGGAGATGGACGAACCGGTCGACGGCATCATCTATGCGTCCTTTGTGGCGCTCGGTTACGCGGCGGTCGAGAACCTGATCTACCTCGATTACCTGACGCCGTACGAGGCCGCGGCCCGTGGTTTCGCGGGGCCCGTCGTTCACATACTCTTTGCGTCGATCTGGGGTTTCACCATCGGCTGCGCGCGAATCCGGGGGAGGTCGATACTCCGCGGGATGGCCGGCGGATTCGTGGCCGCTGCAGGCCTGCACGGCCTTTACGATTTCATGGTGCTGCAGCAATCGCTGAACGCGCTGCCGATTGCGGCGGCACTTGTGGTGGGAGGCTGGATCTGGCGATTACGGCTGATGCATGGCCTGCAGGAGCGAGCCATGCGTGGGGGCAGCAAACCTAGCCGTGATTGTACGGATTGAAGCCGCCGTGATCGGAGGGCGCGGTCTCGTCGCCCTCGATCTGCAGCTCGTCCAGCGAATCAGGCTCGGTCAACAGGTCGGTGCAACGCTTCTGGATATCTGCAAGGCGCAGGGACACCTGCGATGCGGATAACGGCTCGTCTTTGAGATCCCATTCCATTTCGGTCTTCCGTCTCCTGCTGTCGTCAAATTGCGACAGCGCTTGAGAACGAGTATAGATGCCGCGCGGAGCCCGAAGTGTGAAGCGGATCACACAAAATTTTCGCCGAATCGTCTGTTTCCGGCGTTATGTTCAATTTCTGCATCCGGGGGACCGGACAGTCTTCACGGCGGCGACTGGCCGAGCACCGCCATGAGCATGACGATGCCCTCCACGAAGTTCCCGAGGCGCAGATTCTCGTTCGGGCTGTGCTGGTTGTTGTCGATGTTGACGGTCGGAACGATCGCAGCCGGCACGCCGAGCGCCTCGATGATCGGCGCAATCGGTATCGAGCCACCCATCGTCCGGATGAGGATCGGTTCCTCGCCGTAAAGCGACTCGAGCCCTGCTCGCGCCATCCTGCCGGCCGCAGAGTCCATGTCCGATCGGAATGCGCCGTAGCTGACGTCGTGATCCAGGCTCACGATACGATCGAACTGGCGGCGTTCGTCCCCGGTAGGCGCGCGATCCAGGACGGTATAGCCGAGCGACTCGATGTGCGCCGCCAGCAAGCCCGCGAGCCGCTCCGGATCCGATTCCGTGACGAGGCGAATATCGAGTTCGGCGGTTGCCGTCGGCGGGATTATGGTCCTCGCCTGATCCCCGACCCAGGCGGCAGACATGCCGCGTATGTTCAGGGATGGATACTGGATGGCTTCCTGCAGGCTCGGCGCGACTGACTCGGCACGCGCGAGACCCATAGCGGCGAGAATCTGCTCTTCGTCGTCCGGCACCCTGGACAGGATAGCCTTGTCGTCGTCCGACAGCGTCACGCCGTCGTAGAAACCGGGAATCCTGACGATGCCGTCGGGCGATTTCAGCGACGCCAGAATGCGTGCGAGATCGAACGCCGGGTTGGGCACGAAGTTGCCGTAGTGGCCGCTGTGCTGGGCCACACGCGGACCGTAAGCGACGAGCGTTGCGGTCATGATGCCGCGCGCACCGAATGTCACGGTGGGCCGGTTCGACGCATGCGGCGGTCCGTCAAAGATCAGCAGCAAGTCGGCCGCCAGGAGCTCGCGGTGCGCCCTGATGGCCGCTGCGAGGTTCGGCGAGCCGAGTTCCTCCTCCGTGTCGATGATGACCTTGAGGTTATACGGGGGCGCGGCGTCGAGCTTGTCGAGGAGTTCGACTGCCACCATGAACTGCGTCATCGGCCCTTTGGAATCCGATGCCGAGCGCGCGAACACACGCCAGTCCGGGTCGAACCGTTCGTCGAGGGCCTGCCACGGAATCTGCTGCCAGTTGCCCTGCTCATCCCGGGCTTTCAATACCGGAACAAACGGGTCCGACTGTGCCCAGGCGGACGGATCGACCGGCTGGCCGTCCGCCTGCAGATACACGAGCACCGTCGCGCTCGCCGCTTCGTGGCGGCGCTCCGCGAACAAGGCAGGATTGCCGCTCGTCGGTATACGCTGCGTCTGGAAACCGCGCTCCCCGAAGGCGCCTTCCAGCCACGTGACGAGTGCGTCGATATCGTCCGGGTGCAGCGCGTCGTTCGGCAGGGCGAGAAAACTGCGGTAGAGCATCACGGCGCTGTCGATGTTGTTGTCGACCGCACGACGCATATCGTCGGTAGACGCCGGTTCAGCCCGCGCTGCGCCCGTTACGAGCAGTACGGTTGCGATACCGACCAGGTGGAGTCTCGACATGCAGGCGCCTCTTCCCCTCAAAATCGCAGCAGCGCGGAACCCCAGGTGAAGCCGGCGCCAAAGGCCTCGAACAGCAACAGTTCGCCGCGTTTGATGCGGCCGTCGCGGACAGCGACATCGAGGGCCAGCGGGATCGAGGCCGCCGACGTATTCGCGTGCTCGTCCACTGTAACGATGACACGCTCCATGGGCATGTCGAGCTTTTTCGCCGCCGCCGAGATGATGCGCATGTTTGCCTGGTGCGGAACAAACCAGTCGAGGTCGTGCTTGTCGATGTTGTTCTTGTCCAGCGTCTCCCTGGCGATCGAATCCAGCGTTGCCACGGCGCGGCGGAATACCGCGTTGCCGTTCATCTGGATGAAGGCCTCTCCTGCACGGGTAGCGTCATAGCCGCTGGAGATGCCCTGCGGAACCTGCAGCAGATCCTCGTACTGCCCGTCCGCGTGTATGTGCGTCGACAGGATTCCGGGCTCGTCGGTTTCCTGCAGCACGACGGCGCCGGCACCATCACCGAACAGCACGGCGGTCGTGCGGTCTTCCCAGTTTGTCAGGCGCGACAGCGTCTCCGCGCCGATGACGAGCACTTTTTTAGCGGCGCCGGTGCGAATGTAACGATCCGCAAGATCGAGGCCGTACACGAAACCGCTGCAGGCCGCCTGGACATCGAATGCGCCGCAGCCGCGAATGCCGAGGCGCCGCTGCACGATGCAGGCGGTTGCCGGGAACACCTTGTCCGGGGTCGTCGTCCCGATGACGATGAGGTCGATGTCGTCTGCCTCGATGCCCGCCATATCCAGCGCCCGGGTTGCGGCCGCAAGCGCGAGATCCGACGTGGCTTCGCCGTCGGCGGCGATATGCCGCCGCTTGATACCGGTGCGCTCCCGGATCCAGTCGTCCGAGGTATCCATCATCTTCTCGAGATCGTGATTCGTCAGGACTTTTTCGGGCAAATAGCTGCCCGTGCCGGCGATACGTGAGTAAGTCATAGTGTGGATCCCCGTGCGGGCGGCCTTTCAGCGCCTCATGAAATCGGCAATGTCGCGCAAGGTCGGGTAATCGAACAGATCGCTGATGTCGAGCTTGCCCGGGTGTTTCTCGTCGATAGCAAGAACGATTTCCGTCAGTGTGAGTGAGCTTACACCGACTTCGAACAGATTGTCGTCCGGACCGATCTTGCGGTCCTTCGAGAACTCCCGGCAAATTGCCTCGAGTTCCGCCACCAGCGGGTCCTCGTCGAGGCCGTCGACCGCCTCGCTCTCCGGCGTCAGTTGCGCAATGACGTCTTCGTATTCGCCGTCGAGATAGGCATTGAGAAGATGAACCCGCTGCACCTTGCCGCTGGTCGTCTTCGGGATCTTCGGCACCGGCAGCACGTGGTCGACTTCGAGGCCCGCGTGCTCGCCGATCACGGTCCTGACCTGTTCCGCGAGTGGCATAAAGGACTCGAGATCCTGGCGATAGAGGACGAACACCAGCAGTTCCTCGGTCTGGCCGCGCGACGGCGTCGCACCCGCGACAACGACCTTGCCGAGATCCAGGCCGTCTACCTGCGCGACGATCTCCTCGATGTCGTGCGGATAGTAGTTCTGGCCGTTGACGATGATGATGTCCTTCTGGCGCCCGGTGATCACGAGCTCGCCGTCCACGCAGACACCGCAGTCGCCCGTTCGCAGCCAGCCGTCGTCCGTGAACAGCGCGGCCGTGGCTACGTCGTCGCCGTAGACGCGCTCCGTTACGCTCTTGCCGCGTAGCTGGATATTGCCGACGCGGCCGGCCTCGAGCACTTTGTCGGTGTCGTCCGTCAGGCGCATCTCGCAATCCCGGATCGGCCTGCCCACCTTGACGAAACTGACCGCGTCTCCGTCGCCGGGCTCCGCAATTTCGTAAGGCTCGCCGATGCGCAGGCTGTGACGATGCATGACGACGCGCGAATACAGGTCGCCGGGCGTGCCGAAGGTGACGCCGACGGTGGCCTCCGCGAGACCGTACACGGGAAACATGGCGGTGCGTGCCAGCCCGAAGGGTTCGAGCGCGTCCAGGAACGCCTCGCAAAGATCGTACGAGATTGGTTCGGCACCGTTCAGGATCAGCTTGACGCGCGAGAGGTCGGTGCCTTCGGGCAGCCCCTTGCGTTCGAATAGCTTCAGGAAATGTTTGTAACCGAAATTCGGCGAACAGAGTTGCGTGGCCTGCAGTTCGGACGCCTTCTGCATCCACAGCAGCGGCCGCCGCACGAATACGTTCGTGTCCATGACGGCGTGACTCATGCCGGCCGCCAGGACGCTAAGGTGGTAGCCGATAAGCCCCATGTCGTGCGTGAGCGGCATCCAGCTCAGGCTCGAGTCGTCCTCGTTCCAGTGCAGGCCCTCGACAATCGCCCGTATGTTTACGCACAGGTTGGCGTGCGTCAGGCACACGCCCTTGGGGTCGCTGGTCGAGCCCGAGGAATACTGGATGAATGCAAGGTCGTCCGGAGACGCGCTATACACCTCACCGCTGTCGCCGGGGGTTACGTCGCTGATCAATACGCTCCGCGATTCGAGGATTGCCGTGATGTCATCCAGCTGCTGTGATCGGGAGAAATCGAGCAGCCGCTGCAGCAGGTCCATCTCGGTGAACAGCGTGCCGCGCTCGAGCTGGCTCAGAATTCGAAACAGCTTGAAGCGATGTTCGTCGCTGATGCCGACGGCCACCGGCACCGGCACGATGCCGCCGAGCATCGCCGCCCAGTAGGCGA